>JAAELL010000029.1 GCA_024226735.1 bacterium
CCACCCCGCCAGCCAGGTCGAGGACCTCCTGCCCGCGCGCTGGGCAGAACTTCGCGCCGCGGAAGTGCCGGAGTAGGCAACCCGGAACCCATCTCAGGGCTTCCAGAGGGGGCTTGGACTGGCCTTCGGACGCTTACGGTGTATCGATCCAGCGCGTACGACGCGATCTCCTCCCAGTGCGCCTCGAGAAGAGTGCGCCTCGAGAAGAGTGCGCCTCGAGAAGAGTGCGCCTCGAGAAGAGTGCGCCTCGAGAAGAGTGCGCCACGACGACGGGCGGTCCGGCGCCGGCTTGATGACGTGCTCCTTCAGCGTCTTCGCGATCGTACTTGGCGCGACGTTGTGGCCGAGGTTCTTCAGCGCGCCCTGTCAACGCAGCGCGAACCGCCACAGCGAGATCGGGTGTCTCCGCAGCGACGAGAGCGTCTTCCAGGACGTCATCGGTTGGCGCGGGCGCCGAACGCCGATCACGGCGGGGGTCGCCGACCTGTCCTTGACACCTGCACCTCTCTCCGAAGATCCTCGCGAGCGGAGGCGTTGTGTCCACGCGCTCGACTTCCTCGATCCGAAGGATCCGGCGTCGATGATCACCGCGAACGAGGTTCGGAACTTCCAGTACTGGTGCCGCATGGGGACGAGTGAGCTGGGTTGGGACTGCAACTACTCCGACGCGATCTCCGTTTGCTTCATGGACTGAGCGACGTACGCGAGCGCGGCACTGGGCCGCGGGGCTTTGGCCTCGCGGCCCCTGTTGGCGTTGGTGCAGGAATCGGGCTGTCGACCGTACCCTGGAGGCCGCTGGACGGGGTCCGAGGGAGAGCTTGAGTGCGCCCGTGAGATCGCCGAGCTCCCTGCGGGTTAAGGCCCGGGGCACTGCGATCACCCGCCCTGCGAAAGGGCGTCACGGTTCGATCGGCGACGCGGACGAGTTGACCTCCACGGTACCGCCTGCTCAACTCTGAAGGCCAAGCTCACTCGGAGGTGCTTCTTGAGACTCCCGATGCTCGCGCTCGCTTTCGCCGCTGTGGTTCCAGGGCCGCAGCAGGGAGGGAACCTCTCGACTCCCGGATCCTCGTACAGCGCGGGCCCCATGCCCGACTCGACACGGTCCGATCTCATTGACGCCGTGCGCAACCTGTACGGTGACTCCGTCGCCGACGAGATGGATCAAAACACGGATGGAGACCCGATTCTGGTCGGTGAGTATGCGGGCCCCCCCGGTGGCTCCGGGGCGCATGACAAAGACACGATCCTCGTCGACACGAAGGACCGGCAACATCCGACCCTTCGAAGGAGGAACTCTGTGCCATGCTCAAGAACAACGCCAGTGCGATGATGCAACACGTAGCGACGTGCGAGAGCGGGTCCTGCGATGATCAAACCGTGTTGGCGACGTCGGCTGCGGGGCTGGCGGCGTTGATCGCCACCTACCAGTGCTGCGAGGAGGATTGAGGAATGCGCCTTTCGACGACAGTAGCTCCCGTGTGCGGAACAAGCCTGGTAGTCCTGGCGTGCAGATCGCGAACTGCGACGATCAACGACGCGGTCGAACCGGGCGCGGCGCCGAGTGCGACGTCCCACCCCGCGGAGGACCTGGACGTCCAATACGCGCTAGGGGAGTACCCCTTCGACGATCGCATGATCCTCGAGGCGCGCAACTTCCCGATCCCTGTTCCCGGTGTCGGTGGCAACGTCAACATCGACCTCTCGACCGGCAAGCTCGTCTTCCGGTGGGCCGTGACGTTCAGCGACGGACACTTCAAGGCGAGCTTCCAGGAAGAGTCGACCTCGTTCATTCCCTCCGAATTCAGCGTCCTGGACGACGCACACGTCGTCGTTGCGGGCAAGACGACCTCCGGCCACATCGTGGTCGAGAGATGGAAGCTCCGATATCCACCGATTCCCTCGGTCATCTTCTCGGCTCAACAAACCGCCGTCTATCCCGACTACCGCGTCACGGTCGTGCAAAAGACCGTCGTGTACGACCACCTCGATCCCAGCGCCGACTTCATTCGGGCGATGTGGAAACTCGAGGAGACAGTGGACCGCCTGCTCGTCGCAATGAATACGGCTGGTGGCGTCCACATGCTCGACGTAGCGACCGGAACGATGACTGAGATTCTCTCGCCCGCCCAGGTGCCCACAGTTCAGAGCGTCCGATGGAGCAATCGATGGTCGGCGGAGCATGCCGACTTCGGTTCTGTCTATTTCTTGGACTACACGATTGCCAACAACTTTGCCCAAGCCCCGTTCGTGCTCATGGACACGGATTCGAACGGGACGATCGATACGTGGCATCAGATGACCGATTTCGTCGAGTACGAGGCGTATGGGTTCAAGGATCACACGAAGTTCTTGACGATTCACTAGCCCGGACTATTCATCAGCATTGCGCCAGAGTCGTCCAAGTCCGTCGTGCTCGTGCCTTTGCGTCGATCGCCCCGCAGTCGGGGTCTCTGCGCCCCGTCGAGGACGCGATCGGCACAAAGGTGCGGGCACGGCGGACTTGGGCGGCTCTGGCGCAATGCTGATGAATAATCCGGGCTAGAGGTCGCTGAAGCCGACGGTCGTCGCCGTGAGCTGGCTGCGCGGGACCGAGAGTGCTGCGACTGACCAGGTGCCAGTGGTGTCGTCGTAGATATCGACGACGTCCGTGTAGTAGCCACCCGCGATGATCGCCTTGGTTCCGACGCTCGTCGCGGCCGACAACGTACGCGGGGACATGAGCGACGCCGTCGACCAGGCGTCGCGGCAAGGAAGATAGTCGACAATCGCGAGACGAGAGTCATGGCCGCCCTCGGGCTAAGGACCTGCAGCAACTCTCCGACTGGACGCGATCGCTCCGCGCTCCGCAACTGGAGCGGTCACGACGGCTTGCGCAGGACGATGTCGACGACGACGGGTGTGTAACAAAAGCCGATGCGCTCCGTGCTCAGGTGTGACCATTCGGCTCGGAACACATCGAGCTCTTCGCTAGCGAACAGCCCCTTCTTCACGAGCTTGGGTAGGTAGCTGTGCAGAAACTTGCCGATCCAACGCCACTCGAGCGAGCCCACGCGACCCGTCCGCGCGATCGGACGCAGGTGTTCGACGACGAGCCCGCACGCTTCGGCGGCCGCGGGCAGGATTTCGCCGACGTCGATCGTTCCTTCGCTCTCGTGCCAGCTCCGCATGCACGCCTCGACGGCCCGGTCGTGGATGGGGCTGCGAGGGATCAACTTCATCGCGCCCCAGTCGATGTAGTCTTGCAGCGCGACGACGCCGCCCGGCTTCAAGCTGCGCGCGACGGGAGCGAGTGCCGCCTCTACGTCGCGCACCCAGCAAAAGAGCCAACGCGCGTAGGCTGCGTCGACCGATCCGGGCTCGAGATCGAGCATCTCGATCGCTCCGTGGCTCGGCTCGACCTGGGCCAGACCACGCCGCTCGCGCTCGGCCGTCAGGAACTCGAGAAAGCGTGCACTCTCGTCACACGCGATCACGCGCCCCTCGGAACCGACGACGTGCGCGAGGTCGAACGAAGTGAAGCCCGGACCGCAGCCGAGGTCGAGGACCGTGTCGCCGCCGCGCAGCCCGGCACGCTCCCACAACGCATGTGCCTGTTGGACCCAGACTTCGTGTTGGAAACGCAAGCGACGCGTCTCGGCGGAGTCCGTTCCCAGGATGTACTCGGCTTCTTCGGTCATGGGGCGACGGTATCCGCGGGCCAGGGTCATTCGTCTCGATACGGTAGGCGTTATCCTCACTCGCGAACCACCGGAGGAAAGACATGGAACTCGAGAACAAGCGTGCCCTCGTGACGGGCGGAAGCAGCGGTATCGGCTACGCGATCGCCGCAAACCTCGTCGAGGCCGGCTGTAAGGTTGCGATCAATGGGCGCGACGAGGCCCGGCTCGCGCGGGCGGCGGCCGAGCTCGGCGCCGAAGCCCTCCCCGGCGACGTCGGCGTCGAGGCGGATGCGGAGCGCATTGTCGGGGAGTTCGCCGTTCGACACGGAGGCATCGACATCCTGATCAACAACGCCGGCTTCGGCCGCTTCGCGCCGCTGCTGGAGACCAAGACGAGCGACTTCGAGGATGTGCTGCGGACGAACGTGATCGGCGCTTTCTTGGTGGGGCGCGCAGCCGCCCGACACATGGTGGAACAGCGCTCGGGCACGATCGTCAACATCGCCTCGACCGCGGCATTGAAGGGCTTTCCGGGCGGCACCGCGTACGCGACTTCGAAGTTCGCGCTGCGCGGGATGACCGAGTGCTGGCGGGAGGAGCTGCGGCGCTCGGATGTGCGCGTGATCTTGGTGAATCCGAGCGAGGTGCAAACGGAGTTTGCAGCCCGGGCGGGGTACGAGAAGGAGTTGTCGGAGAAGAAGTTGAGGGCGGAGGAGATCGCGGTTGCCGTGCGGGGCGTGCTGGTGATGGACGAGAGGGGGTTCGTCCCCGAGTTGGCGGTGTTTGCGACGAACCCCTTCTGATCCGAAGAGAACGGTTTCTCCTCCTACCGGATTCAGCTCACCCCAATCCCCTGATCCACCAGGTACCTCTGCGGATACGCCTTACCGAACTCCACCGCGCTGCGCACTTCGACACCCGGCAACAGGATCACCTGCCGCACCATCTCCGGGATCATCACCATCCCGACATGCTTCCCCAGGCACTCGTGCAGCCCGTAACCGAAATGGAAGTAGTTCTCGAACGGTCGCGTCGCATCGAACTCATCCGGGTTCGGGAAGAACCCCTCGTCGAACATGGCCGACCAGATCAGCGGCAAGACCGCCGTGCCTGGCTTCAGCCTCGTCTCGCGCTCCGTGCCGCGGGCGATCACGTGCTCGGTCTTGGTCACGCGGAACAGGTACGGCGCGATCGGATCAACCCGGCCCGCGCCCAGGGGGTGCAGGCGAATGGTGGAACGCGCGTTCGCGTTCCGCGCCGGTTCAGCGCTAACATGCCGAGCGACTTGGCGCGCGAACAGAAGTGGGAAGCACCCCCGGCGGGGACGGTCGAGCTCTGGTGCTGGGAGCTCGTCACGAGCGATCGTCTCACCGACAAGCTCACACCGCCGCAAGTGCCAAACCTGCGGGTCGAGGCGAGCTGGGAGGTAGCGCCCCCCGTGCGCCGGATCGACGCGCCCGGTCGACCCGCCGAGCTCGAGATCACGCGCCGCAGTCCGCGTACCCCCGGGGCGGGGGCGCTCGCCCGACAGGAGGCGCGCGCGAACCTCGTGCACACCTTTCTGCACCACGAGCTGCAGGCCGCCGAGCTGTTCGCGTGGGCCGTGCTCGCGTTTCCGGACACCCCACGGGCTTTCCGGCGCGGCCTGGTGCGGCTGGCGCACGAGGAGCTCGAGCACCTGTCGTTCTACGAGTGTCACTTGCGCACGCTCGGCGCGACGTTCGGCGACTACCCGGTGCGCGACTGGTTTTGGAAGCGCGTTCCGACGTGCGCCGATCCGGTCGCGTTCGTCGCGCTGCTCGGCATCGGCCTCGAAGGCGCGAATCTCGATCACAGCGTGCGTTTCGCGGCGCTCTTCCGTGCGGCCGGTGACGAGGCCGGCGCGCGCATACTGGAACGGGTCGAGCGCGAGGAAGTCGGCCACGTCGCGTTCGCCCGGCGCTGGTTCGCGCACTTCGCGGGCACGTTCGACTACGGCCGCTGGGCCGCGGCGCTTCCGGCTCCCCTGACTCCGGCCATCCTGCAGGGACGTCCACTGAACCGCGCTGCGCGGCTCGCTGCTGGGCTCGACAGCGACTTTCTCGAGCGACTCGCGGGCGAGCCGCCCACCCACGTCGGGAAGCGTCCATGAGTCAGCGCCGCGCGTGGGCGCTCAACCTCGACGCGGAGCAAGAGCTCGCCGCGCGCGGACCCTACACACGGTCCGCGAGCCTCGAGGCGACCGTCGCGCGGGCACGCGTGGGCTTGATCGGCGGCCTCGTGCGGCGCGATGACGTCGTGGTCGACCAGGGGACCGAGGCCCACGGCCTGCTCGGATTCGCGTGGTGCCCGACGCCGCGTGCCCTCGCCTCGCTCGAACGCGCGGGCGCTGCCCTGCCCGCCGCGCCGAGCCTCGCGGTCCTGCGTGACGTGAACGCCCGCACGTTCGCCGCGCGTTTGGCCGGCGGTGGACTCGACAAGCGCGTCGTGTCGAGTGCGCAAGAGCTCGAGCCGATGCTCGCCGGGCCGTCGCCGACATCGGCGTGGCTCGTGCGCCGCCCCTTCGGCGCGGCGGGCCGCGGGCGGCGACGCGTCCCGGCCGCGCGAGCTTCGGACGACGACGCGCGCTGGCTCGCGGCCGGCCTGCGCGACGGGCCGCTGGTCGTCGAGCCTTGGGTCGAGGTCGAGCTGGAGGTCGCGCGCCACGGATGGATCGAGATGGACGGACACGTCGAGCTCGGCCCGCCGTGCGTGCAGCGCGTCGACGCGCGAGGCGCCTGGCGCGAGACGCGGCGCGCGGAGGTTGGCGAGCTGACGACCGATGAGTGCGCGGCGAGCGACCAGGCGATTGGGATCGCAGCCGAGGCGCTCGTGCGCGCGGGTTACTTCGGCCCGTTCGGCGTCGACGCCTTCCGCTACCGCATCGAGCAGGTGGCCGCGTTCCAGCCCCTGTCCGAGATCAACGCGCGCTTCACGATGGGTTGGGAGACGGGGATGGGCTCTCCGCCGCATAGAATCGGGCCATGATCGACCGCGTGACCGCAATCGCGTCCTTTTGTCTCGCGGCTTGCACCGTGCCTTCCGAGTCATCGCTTGCAACGCCGGACGAGGTGCCGTCGCGGCCGAACGTGATCCTCGTCATGGCCGATGATCTCGGCTGGGGTGATACCGGCTACAACGGGCACCCGGTGCTGCAGACCCCCCACCTCGACGCACTGAGCCGCGAGGGCCTGCGCTTCGACCGCTTCTACGCGGGCTCTTCCGTCTGCAGCCCGACGCGCGGCTCGTGCCTGACCGGGCGGCACCCGTACCGCTACGGCGTGACGACCGCGAACCGCGGGCACCTGCGGGAGGACGAGGTGTCGCTCGCCGAAGTCTTGGGCGATGCGGGCTACGCGACCGGACACTTCGGCAAGTGGCACCTCGGGACGCTCAGCCCGGACTACTCCGGCAAGGGGCCGGGCCGGCGGCCGGAAGAGAACTATTGCACGCCGGGCATGGCCGGTTTCGACACGTGGTTCAGCACCGAGTTCGCGGTCGCGACCTGGGATCCGTACGCGCCGGAGAACTCGCACACCGGCAAGCGTCCCTACGACACGCGCGCGCTCTACTGGGAGAACGGTCGCAACGTGCAGGGGCCGCTTGCGGGTTGCGACTCGAAGCTGATCGTCGACCGCGCCCTGCCTTTCTTCGAGGACGCGGTGGACGCCGGGCGACCGTTCTTCGCCGTCGTGTGGTTCCACGCGCCGCACGAGCCGGTCGTCGGCGGGCCGGAGTACCGCGCGCTCTATCCCGACGCTACGCCCGACGAGCAGCACTACTACGCGGTGGTCACGGCGCTCGACGAGCAGGTCGGCCGGCTGCGCACGAAGCTCGCCGAGCTCGGCGTGGAGCGCGACACGATGCTGTGGTTCTGTTCGGACAACGGGCCCGAGGGCAACCCCGGCCCCGTGCGGCGCCGGCGTGGATCCGCGGGGCCGTACCGCGGTCGCAAGCGTTCCCTCTACGAGGGCGGTGTCCGCGTCCCCGGCCTCGTCACCTGGCCCGCGCGGTTCGGCGCGCCGCGCGCGATCGCGGCGCCGTGCGTGACCAGCGACTACTTCCCGACGATCCTCGCCGCCGCGGGCATCGAGCACACGAGCGATGGGCGCGCCTACGATGGAGTCGACCTCATGCCGCTCCTCGACGGCGAGCGCGAGGGCCGCCCGCGGCCCATCGGCTTCGAGTTCGGCAAGCAGGCGACGCTCGTGGGCGAGCGCTTCAAGCTCGTGCACAACACGGCGAAGAAGCGCCCGCGCTCGGACAACGGGACGGTGCCCTTCGCGGAGTTCGAGCTGTACGACGTGATCGCGGATCCGGGCGAGACGGAGGACGTGGCGGCGCGGCACCCGGACGTGGTCGAGACGATGCGCGCGGAGCTGGCGCGCTGGCAGGCCTCGCGCTAGCCAGAGTCGCGGCACCGTACCAACGGATTGCGCGGGCTCCGTACTGTCGCGACTCTGACTACAACGCCCGCGTCGCCCAGAGCCCTAGACAGAGCACGAGCCCAGCCGTGACCACGACGGTCCGCACCCGGTCTGGAACGCTCGCCCACATCTGCCGCGTGCCGCCGGGCGCGACCGCGAAGCACAGGGCGAGCGGCACCAGCAGGAACGCGAACGGGTGGAACGACCACGCGCTCGCCACCTCGCCGTGGGCGAGCGCGACGCACGCGCGCGTCATGCCGCACCCGGGGCAGGCGACGCCCGTCACCGCGTGCACCGGGCAGGGCACGAGTCGCACTTCGCCCGCCGCCGCTCCGCTCAGCGCGGTCCAGGCCGCGACTGCGACGACGGCTACGAGAAACAGCGCCGCGAGGCACTGCGTATCAAAGGTCGGGGTTCTCACCGTAGAAGTTGTTGATGTCGGCCTGCTGGATCGCGATCGAGACGATGCCGAGGCCGAAGACCGACAGGAGCAGGCAGATCAGGGCGAGGTCGTTGTTCACGTGGAACCCGTTCTTCTCCTGCACCTCGTTGATGCCTTTGGCCATCTTGTACTCGTAGTAGACGGCGAAGATGCCGCACGTGATGATCGACAGGACCAGCCACGTCACGAAGTCGTACTCGCGCCGACCGAGCCACGCGTTGAGGACCTCCATCTGCTTGTAGTTCCAGAACAGGCCGTAGATGCCGCACGTGATGACGGTGAGGATGATGCCGACACCGATGCTGACGATCGCATCGTGACGGGGATAGGGGTGGCCTTGATCCATGGAGCCTTTCCTTGAGATGGGGGGGGGACCAAACTAGCAGCTCGTGAGTTTCACTACGGCTGCTAGTGGTGTGTGTCAGAAGTTCGGTGCATATGTCCGGCCTCTTTCGCGCGGTGGCGGTGTTGCCCCAAAACAGTATCTGTCTCTGGCGTGAGTAGCACAGAGGCTACGCACGGAACCCGTCGCCTTGCCACCACACGAAAGCGGCCGGACATATGCACCAAGTTTCTGACACACACCACTAGGGCTACGCGTTTGGGCCTGTTTCATTCACCTTGGAAACAATACAGATAGTCGTGCGTACGCACGTACACCTGGCCATCCTCCAGCGCCGGCGTGGCGTAACCGGCCGAGTCGAAGCGCGCGGTGTGTAGCGGTTCGAGGCTGCCGCCCGCGGGCAGGACCGTGAGGATCCCCGACTCGCTGAAGAGGTACACCTTGCCGTCCGCGGCGACGGGAGCGGTGTAGTACGAGTCGACCGCGTCGACGAGCCGCTCCTTGCGGATCAGCTCGCCCGTGTCCGGCGCCAGGACCGTGACGAGCCCGGCCTTGTCGGCGACGAGGTAGTACGCGCCCTCGTACACCAGCGGCGAGGGCAGCTGCGGAATGCTGCGGTAGTAGCGCCACGTGACATTCGCCTCCGTGACGTCCCCTTCGCCGCCGACGTCCATCGCCATCGCCGCATTCACGGCGGAGAACATCGCGCGCATCATTCTCCACTCCTCCGCGTCGAGCGAACCGCTCGCGTCGAGATCGATGAACTGGAAGTAGGGCCGGGCCTTGGGCTGCGGCAGCTCGCTGGCGGAGATCGCGCCGTCGCCGTCCGCGTCGTGCGCCTCGATTGCGGCGGGGAAGGCGGAGAACTCGAGCTGGTTCCCACGGTTGTTGATGGGGGACGCGAAGCCGTGGATCCACAGCTTGCCGTCGATCAGGACCGGCACCGACTTCATCTCGCCCGGCAGGCCCTTCACCCACCAGATGCGCTCGCCCGTCACTGCGTCGTAGGCGTCGAGCAGGAACGAGCCCGGGAGCAGCACCTCGTCGCGCCCGGCTTCGGTGGTGTGGACGACGGGCGTGCAGTGTCCGCTGATCGCCTGCGGCCGCTCTTGGCGCCAGAGCTCCTTGCCGTCGTGCTTGGAGAGCGCGACGACGAACGAGCTCGTCGACTGGTCGCAGGGGACGATGACCGCGTCACCGACGAGGATCGGCGAAGCGCCCATGCCGTAGATGTTGTCGAACGGCCCCATCGGCACCTGCCAGCGCAGGGTGCCGTCGTGCCCGTAGGCGAGCGTGCCGTACTCGTCGAAGAACACGACGATCGTGTCCTCGTCGACCGCCGCGCTCGCTGCCGCCGCGTGGTTCTTGGGGTGGAACTTCGTGCGCCGCGGACGCGGGGCCTCGCGCTTCCACACCGTTTCGCCGCTCGCGCGGCTCACGGCGTAGGTGAACAGGCGCTCGTCCTCGACGCCGGTCAGGATCACGAGCTCGCGCGTCAACACGGGCGAGGACTGACCGACCGGGAACGCGCGCTTCCAGAGGGCGTTCGTGTCTGGACCGAGCTCCTTCGGGTAGCCCTCGCCCGCGGCGATCCCCGTCCCGTTCGGTCCGCGGAAGCGGCTCCACGCCGCGGTCGCCCGCACCGGTCGAGCGAGCTTCGCGATGCGGCCTTCGGAGCCAGAGGCCCAGACCGTGCCGTCGCTCGCGACCGACAAAGCGTGGTAGCCCTCGTCCGAGAAGCGCTGCCACGTGCGCCCGCCGTTGTTCGAGACGTCCGAGCCGCTGGGGCCGACGGCGTACAGCTCGCCGCCCGCCGCGCGCGCGGCGACGGCGGAGCGATAGCCACTCGGCGGCGCCGCGGTCACGAGCTCCCACGTCGCGCCGCCATCGGACGTGATCGCGGCGTTGGCCTCGGTCGCGTCCGACTCCTGGTAGTTGCCGCCGACCGCAACTCCGCTCGATTCGCCGGTGAAGGCGACCGAGAAGATCCCGGTCGAGGCCTCGCCCGAGCGCACCGGCGTCGTCGCCGCGGACCACGTCCGCCCGCCATCCGTCGTTCGGAACACGCGTGATCCAGCAGTGCCGCCGAGCCCGATCCATGCCTCGTCCGTGCCGCGCACGCGCAGGCAGCTACTGCTGGCCGCAAAGCCGGCCTCGCCGGCCGGTGACTCGGGAAGAGCCTCCGCCGGCACCCGGTTCCACGTGCGTCCACCGTCCTCGGTCGTGATCACGAGCAGCTTGCCGTCGACTGGATCGCTGAAGGCGATGCCGCGCTTCTCGTCCCAGAAATCGACCGCGTCGAAGAACGCCTTGGGGTCGTCGTTGGAGTAGACCTGTTGCCAGCGCATGCCGCCGTCTTCGGTCAGGAACCCGCGCGTCGGCGCACCGGCGCTCAACACGAAGGCGCGTTCGGCGTCGAACGCGTGCAGGCTGCGAAAGTCGAAGTCGTCGGCGCCGGGCACGCCGCGCGCCTCCCAGGTCTTGCCGTCGACGGTGCGCAGCACCGTGCCGTCCGCGCCACTCGCCCAGCACACGAGTCCACCGGGGGCGGATAGCCCGCGCAGGCTGGCCTTCGAACCGCTCGTCTGGTGCTCCCAGCGCGGGGCCGCGTCCTTCGCCGTCGCCGGTCCCTCCAGCAGCTCGAGCATCCCGTGGCCGAGCGCCTCGCCGATCCCGAAGAAGTTCGCGGCGTTGCCGAAGAAGTGGTAGCCGCCGTCGAACTTGGGCTCGCTCGCGTAGAACGCCTTCGTCTCGACGAGCCGCACGTTGCCCGCGAACTCGGGCATGGCGGCGACCTGTGCCTGCGCGTGCATGAGCGACAGGGCGCGCGGGTGCGTCTCCTCGTGCCCACCTTGCCCGGTCTCGCCGATGACGAACGGCAGGTCCGGCGCGCCGAGATCCTTGCGGACGTCGCGGATCAAGTGCGCGAGGTTCGTCGCGTACGCGTCGTTGTGCGCCTGGTTGACGCGGTCGTTCCAACCCTGGAACCAGATCCATCCCGCGAGCTCGTGCGACCGGCCGGCGAGCGAGGGGAACTCCGCTTCCAGGTTGCCCAGCACCTCGCGCGCGGAGGCGAGCGTTTGGGTGTAGAAGCTCCCCGTCTCGCCGCCCGCGCTCGGCGGGCGGAAGTCCTGCGCGAGGCTCTTGCCGCCCCATGCGATCTTGACGAGCAGGACTGGCGCCTCGATCGCTTCGCCGAGCACGTGACCGATCTCGAGCTCGGGCCCGAAGCGGTCCTCGGGCGCGCCGTAGCCGACCGTGAGCGGGCCCTTCTTGTCCATCGACCAGATCCAGACGTCGTCGCGCTCGGCCCAGTCGTCGCCGTGCCTCCAGTGTCCGTACCGCGCACGGGTCTCGGGCGTGCTCGCGAGCTCGGCGAGGTGTTCGATCTTGCCCTTGCCCTGCATGTTCGACTGGCCGACGAGCAGGAACACCTGGACCGGCTCGTCCGCCAGGAGCGGAGCGGCAAGCGACAACGCGCAGGCGAAACGCCCGATCACGAGCCGACCTCCGCCGTTCCGGGCTCGCAGTAGCACGAGGACGTCGGCTGCACCTCCGCCCGCTTCCACGCGGCGCGACGCCGCCCGAGCGCAGCGCTCGCCCCTTCGTTGTCGCCATTCGCCCGCAGAGCGAGCTCGAGTCCGAGCAGCGACCAGCCGTTCTCGGGGTTGCGGTCGAGGTCGGTGCGGTAGGTCGCCGCCGCTTCGTCGTAGCGTCCGGCCGACATCAACAGAGCGCCGAGCGCGTGTCGCACGGGCTGCATCCAGCCCGGCGGCTCGCCGTAGACCAGCCCGTCCTCCTCGCGCGCGGCGCGGCGCAGCGCGGCGAAGGCCTCATCGTGCTTGCCCTCGCGGAAACGCAGCTCGCCGATGAGCATCCCGCGCGCGAGCGGCAGCACCGTGTGTGCCGCGTTGTTCCCGATCGTCCAGTCCTCGGGAACGCGGGCGGCGACCTCGTCGAACGCCGCGAGCTCGCCGGCGGCCTCGTCGGTTCTACCGAGCGCGGAGAACGCGACGCCACGCGCGTAGTGCCGCATCGCGCGCGAGAGCATGCGCCACGCCGGCGGCTCGGGCTCGGCGAGGATCTCCTCCCACATGCCGAACCGGATCTGTACGTGGAACAAGGTCGGCATCAGGCCGTCAGCGAACTGCACGAAGTCGCGCAGGAACGCGGCCGGCGCGTCGGTCTCGATCGAGCGCGCCGCCTCGAGCGCCGTCGTGGGCCGGCACTCCATCATCGCCGCGTAGGCGAGGAAGTGGACGTTGTGCAGGTAGTAGAGGCTGTAGAAGTCCGGCTCGGGCGCCAGCGCGAAGTACGCGCGATCCGCGGCGATCGCGCGCTCGTTCGCGTCGGCCGCGTCGGCGTAGCGGCCGACGCGCGCGTACACGTGCGACGGCATGTGAACGAGGTGTCCCGAGCCCGGTACGAGGTCGACGAGCCGATCGGCCGCGGGGACAGCGCGCTCGGGGGAGCGCGAGGCTTCGACGGTGTGGATGTAGAAGTGGTTCGCGCCCGGATGTTTCGGCGAAATCTTCATCACGTGCTCGAGCACGTCGACGATCTCGAGCACGCGCCCCTTGGGCTCGCCCGCATGCGTCCAGAGGTCCCACGGCTGCAAGTTCATCAGGGACTCGGCGTACAGCGCGCCGACGTCGGGGTCGTCGGCGTGCGCCGCGTACGCGGCCTGCATCGCATCCGCGTAGGCCTGGTCGAGCGGGCCGCGGTCTTCGGGCACCGGCCAGGCGTAGCGCTCGGCGACGGCGCGGATCAGCGCGGTCTCGGACGGGCTCGCGAAGGGGATGCAGCGCAGCGCCTCCTGCGCCGCGTCGTACGCCGCCTTCGACTGGGCCTCGGACATCTTCGGGTTGTTGATGTGCAGGCCGTTCGCGTACGCGATGCCCCACCACGCCATCGCGCAGTCGGGGTCGACGCGCGCCGCTTCCCCGAATGTGCGGATGGCCTCATCGTGGTTGTAGCCATAGAGGAGCTGCACGCCCTGATCGACCCAGCGCTGCGCCTCGGGATTGCTCGTCGTGACCGCGCGGTGGTAGCCGTCGAAGCCGGGGTAGGAGAGTGCGAGCGGGACTTCGGCCGGACTCGACTTGCAGGCGGACGCGGCGAACAGGACGACGGCGAGGAGGGCGGGGCGGATGGCAGACATCGCGGCATCCTAGCGCGACTTCGACAGCTCGATGGAGCGAATCTTCACGCCTGGTCCCCAGGTCGCGACCCCGATGCGGTCGCGGCCGGGGATCGGCGCGATCGACACCCGTTCGAACAGCACGACGTCGTCGATCGCCGCCGAGAGCCAGCCGTTCCAGGACTGCAAAGTCAACGTACGACCACCCTCGGGGACCGCGCTCAGCTCCAGCGCCTCCGTCTGGTAGACGAGGCGGTCGTAGCGCTCGAGCCGCGCCAGCAGCTTGTTCCCCCGGCGCGGCACGAGGATCAGGTTCCAGCCCGAGAGCCCATCGTCTCCGCCCTCGCCCTGGATCGTCACGACCATCTTCGGCGCCTCGTCCGACGCGAGGGTCACGTCGACGCGCACGTCCGTGAGCTCCTTCGTCAGGCTCGGCTTCAGCCACATGAGGTTCGACGGCGAGTCCTTGGGGAAGCCGGGGCGCACTGTGAAGAGCCTCCAGCCCACGCCGCCGTCGTCCGCGGTGCCGTACACCGCCTTGTTCTTGGCGCGGAAGCCACCGACGGTCGCCTTCGTCTTCGACTTGATCGTGCGGTGGTCGAGCGTGGTGACTCGCTTCCAGTCGGGTGCGGCGATCGGCGGCCGCGGACCTGGCACATCGGGCGGATCGGCGTCGGTCTGGAAAGCGAGCCGGGAGCCGTCGGGGCGCGAGAACGCGAGCGCGACGCCCGCCGG
The DNA here is from genome assembly GCA_024226735.1 of bacterium. Lineage (GTDB taxonomy): Bacteria > Planctomycetota > UBA1135 > UBA1135 > JAAELL01. The sequence goes on from JAAELL010000029.1 coordinate 14,768, forward strand.
TCCTTGGCGGTTGCGGACCTTGACGAGCACCTTGTTGCGCCCCGCCTCGAATCGAACCGGCGCGCGCATCGCGTCGGGTGCGGGCTCGTAGGGGCCGCGCCAGGTGTGCTCGGAGCTGCCGTTCTTGCCGCGGCCGCGGTAGGCGATGACGCGGCGGTCGCCGATGAAGAGGGCGAAGTCATCGTCGGCGCGCACGTGGGCGAGGGCGTCGACCGCCTCGGGCACGGTGACGTGCGTCACGGCGTAGATCGCCGAGTTGTCGTCGCCGTACGGTTCGTAGTCGAACAGGATCCAGCCGGAGAGGTGCAGGAGCACGTTGCGGTGCGAGCGCTGCCGGACCCAGCTCTTGGAAGGATCCTGCCACGTGCGTTGGGTGTGGTCGGCGCGGCTCGCGCGCCAGGTGCGCGGCTTCTGCGCGAAGTCGACCTCGTACTCGGGCACGAACACGTGCGCCCCTGGGTCGGCGCCATTGGCGAAGAACGGCCCGACGACCTTCCAGTCGAACACGACGCCGAGCTCGGCGCGCAGCTCTGCCGAGCGCTCGAGGTCCTCGCGCCGCGACGCGGAAGCGAGCTCGCGTTCGATCGAGTCGCGGGGCAGGAACGAGTTCGGGTGTTCGGTGAACGCGCCCTGGAACTCGGCGATGTGCACACCGCCCTCGAACGCGTCCATCTCGCGCGCGACGAGCCGTCGGTCCGACTCGACGAGTGGGAAGCCGAATGAGACGAGGTCGTCGAATGCCTCGGGCCCGAAGGCGCGTCCGAGGAAGTGGGCGAGGCCGCGGGCGACCGCCGGCTCGCGCCCGTCGTGGACGGGCGCCCAGCGGTACTCGCGAAAAAAGCGCCGCAGCCCCGACCACTCGTGCGCGCTCGCCGCGCCGGGCGCGTACTTGTCGACGAAGTGCAGGAACAGCCCGGCGCTCGGGCCGTAGTTCTGGATGCGCCAGTACTCGAGGTCGCGCTCGAGGAAGTACGTGCGGAAGGCCTCGAGGTTGCGGTCGAACGAGTGCAGCGCGTCGGACGACTGGTCGAGCGCCTCGTAGGCGAATGCGGCCCCGACGTTGGCGAGCCCCTCGCGGAACCCCGCGTGGATCGGCCGCGTGTCGTCGATGCAGTGGGTGAGCTCGTGGTAGAGCAGCCCGTTGTCGACGCGCACGGGCTTGCGCGGGTCGGGGTCGGCGCGTCCGATGTCGATGATCTTGCCGCCGCCGATGCCGCCGCCGAAGTCGAAGAGCTCCTTGAAGTAGACGGTGACGCGGTCGCCCTCCGGGTTCGGGCGACGCCCGAACAGATCGGTCAGCAGCACGTAGGCGAGATCGAAGCGCAGCCGTGACTCGTCCGGGATGCCGTCGAGGAGCTTTTCGGGCCCGATGAACAAGAAGCAGTGGCTGCGCGCGACTTTCGTGCGCGCCCAGCTCGGATGGGCGCTCACCTTGCGCACGGCCTCGGCTTGATCGGCCGGCGTGTCGGCGAGGTACTGCCCGCCGACCACCTCGAGGCGCTCTTGGGCGCGGTCGTAGAGCTCGACGCCGTCGACGCGACGCAGCTTGCGGTAGAGGGCGAGCGCGAGGGGAAAGTCGTGCTTCTCGGCGAGCCCGTCGGCCGCGCGCAGGAGCTTCTCCGTGCGCCCGTGCTTCTCGACGAGCGGATCGATGCGCACGGCGTCCTCGTCCGAGATCTCGGTCAGGAGCCGCTCGCGCAGGTCGTCCGTGCGCTGCATCATGCGATCGGCGTCGTTCACCGCGCCGATCACCGCTTCGTCCGCGGCGACCGTCAGCTCGCCGCCAGCCTCTTCGAGCAGTCGCAGTGCGCCGTGCAGCATCCCGCGGTCGTACAGCCGGCCAGCCTCGATGCGTAGGACGCGCACTTTCTCGGCGCGGATGCGCTGCCGCACGATGCCCTGCTCGACCTCGGTCTGGCGTGGTGGGTCGAGCCGGCCGACCTTCGCGAGCTCGAGTCGCAGGGCCTTCTTCGTCGTGTAGTCGGCCGTGTTGCGCAGCGCCTCGTCGAGCACGGCCCACGCTTCGAACGCCTCTCCAGCGGCCGCGTGCTCGTGCGCGCGTTCGATCTCGGTGCGCAGGCGTGCGTCGCCCGCGGCGCCGAGGTACGCGGGTGCCTCGACGTCCGTCACGATCGCGAGCCCGTCGTCGCCGACGTCATCGGCCTGAGCGCCGCGCGGGAGGAGCGTTTGCGTCCCACCAGGATCGAGGAACCCGACGCGCACGGGCACGAACTGGCCGGGAAAGAGCTCGACGCCCTTTGGAAGCGCCAGCGGCACGGTCCAATGCACTCGCTCACCGACTTTCCACTTGTTCGTCTTCAGCTCGTGCGTCGTTTCGAACAGGAGCTCCTCCGGCCCGTCGCCCAGCGCGACGCGCATTGCGTAGCGCTTGGAGATCGGCTCGAGCGGCGTCGCCAAAAACCGCAGGGCGAAGGCCCCGTCGTCGGTCAGCGGCGACGCGACGGCGTCGAGCTCGATCGGCAGGATCGACGGTTCCTGGGGCTCGATTGCCCCGATCGCAAGGATGGCGGCCGCGGCGAAGGGATGGATCATTGGTCGATGGCGGAGGCTTGGGCGGAGTGTAAGCCCCCACCCGAACCTGCGGCAGGTTTTAGGCCCCGGTGCTACGCTCGGCGGGTCTCGCGGGGCCCGCTCAGTGGCCCAACCCCAAGGACTCACCGAGGACTTCTCATGAGAACCAAGTACAGCCTGCTCAGTGGTCTCGCGGCGTTCGCATTCGCCAGCACGGCACAGGCTCAGTTCTGGACCGACGGTTTCGAGGGCTATTCGGCCGGCTCGGCGCTCGAGGGCCAGGGCGGTTGGCACGGCTGGGACGGAATCGACACGGCGTTCGCCCAGGTCTCGACGCTCCAGGCGCGCTCCGGCAGCAACTCGGTCGTGATGCAGATCGGCGCCGACTCGGTCCAAGAGTGGACCGGCCCGTCGACCGGAAAGTGGGTCGTCCTAGGCTACGTGTACGTTCCCGGCGCCTACGACGGGAACTTCAGCTACATGATCATGAACGCGTACACGAACGGCGGCCCGTACGAGTGGGGATCCTGGGTGGAGTTCGACGGGCCGACGAATACGTTGATCTGCAACTGCGGTGGCACGAGCGCCGCCACCGTTGTGCTGCAGACCGATCGCTGGGTCGAGCTCCGCAAGGAGATCGACTTGACGGCCAACACGGCCGAGATCTTCTACGACGGCGCCTCGCTCGCGTCCTACGTCTGGACGGATGGCTGGAACGGCACGTCCAGCCACGCGGTGCCGGACATCCAGGCGATCGACCTGTTTCCCGACCCGGCCGTCGGCACCGGCGCGGTGTTCGTCGACGACCTCGCCCTGTACGAGGTGCCGGACACGCTGGGTGTGAACTACTGCGGCCCCGCGATTCCGAACAGCACGACCTTCCCGGGCGAGATCTCGGCCTCCGGGAACCTCGCCGCGAGCGCGAACGACGTCACGTTGACCGCGACGCAGCTTCCGCCGGGCCAGTTCGGCTACTTCCTCGCGGGTCAGACGCCGGGCTTCTTCAACCCGCCGAACTCGAACGGCTTCATCTGCCTCGCGGGCAACATCGGCCGGTACAACACCGTGCCCGATATCATCCAGGGCCCGACGGGAAGCATTTCGATCGACACGACCGCGGTGCCCGTCAACCCGCCGCAGGGCATCATTTCGGGCGAGACGTGGCTTTTCCAATGCTGGTACCGCGACGGCGTGACGAGCAACTTCACGGACGGTCTGGAAATCACCTTCTTGTAGGCTGACGTAGCAAGACGAGTGGACGAGCGATGGCGCGCCCGCGTCATCGCTCGTCTCTCATTCGAGGAGGAGATGAGGTGTTCACGCTCGCCACGCTCTGCACGACCGCGCTCGTGCAATCGCCGCTGACGACCGCATCACCCGACCTGCAGGACCGAGTCACTTGGACGGGGATCCCAGCGCGCGTGCCGTTTCGCTGGGGGACGCGAGATCTCGGACTGGCGGTGACCCCCGCGCACGAGGCCAGCGCCGCTCCGGCGCCGATCGACCGCGAGCGCCGCGCGCCGCGGGGTCTGTCGGGCGTCGTGAGCATCGAGCCGGGCGAGCATCGGGTCATTCAGGTCCGCGCGAGCTCGTACGGCACGTTGGTGGGTACGGTGCGCGGCGCGGGACCGGCCGGCTCGACGTCGGGTGACTTGCGCGTGTTTCGGGAGACGCGACTCGAGCAGGACGGGGAGCGTGTCCACGCCTCGCTCGGAGAAGCTCGGAGCGCGGTCGAACCGAGCGGCGTGTTTCTCGCCAGCGGCCTCGTACCCGGCAAGAAGCTCTACTCGATCGTCTGGAACCAGGGTGGAGACGAGCATTTCTTCACGTCCGGGTGGGCGAACATCGTGGGGGCCGAAACCTGCGATCTCGGCGTGCTCGAGCCGGGCCCAGGGCACAGCGCCACGCTCGTGATTCGCGCAGTCGACCGCGCGGGTCTACCGTTGAGCGTCTCGAAGAGCGCCGCGGCGAGGCTGTGCATCAGTGGGGGTGCCAGGGCGGATCCCGGCCGCCATCTGGTCGCGTGGATCGACGTGACCGTACCGGCAGAGCTCACGTTCGTCGGCCTGCCCGCGAGCGACTATTCGCTCGACCTCGACTTCGAGAACAGCGCGCGGCCCGTCGTCGAAGGGCTCGAAGTCGTGGATCGGCGGAGCGGATTGTTCAACCGCTTCGCGCTCGATGGCGACGACCACTGGACGATTGACATCGCGTACGCCGACATGTGCGCCATCGACATCGTAGTGGACGCCGCTTGTCTTGGGCCGCCTCTGGGGCCGCCTCTGGGGCCGCCTCTGGGGGCGGCGATGGGCGACGGCATCCTCGTCGCGCATGCGGACGACTCGATCCGGCGCTTGATGGTTCTGCATCACGATCCGAGGGAGCTCGTCCTGACCGGCGAGCTTTCGCTTCTCCCCGGCGCCTACACGCTCCTCGGCAAGATCTGGCGGCGAGGCGGGCGGTCCGGGTTCTTCGAGAAGACGATCGAGGTGCACGTGGACGGCGTGGTCGAGATCGAAGCCGTGCCCGCCGCGACACTCTCGGGGATCCTGCAAGGAACCGGCGGCCAGCCGTTGGCCGGCCAGGTCGTCTCCGCGACGCCGGCGTCGCGGCGCGCCTTCGCCAGTGATCAAAGCAACCAGGGGTGGCTCTACACGGCGCGCACCGACAGCCGCGGCCACACGGCCGTCACCGCGGAAGCGGGGACCGAGACGAGCGTGACGGTCACGCGCGTGGAGCGGCGGCGGCGCTGAATCAGGGGTGCGGCTCGTACCACACGTTGCGGTACCGCACCGCGTGCCCGTGGTCCTGCAGCATCAACGGCCCCTTCCCCGGCTCGTCCCCCGCCATCGCCGCGGCGGTCGTACCGTCGACCTCGACGTCGTCGTGGATGCGGATGCCGTTGTGCCACACGGTCATGCGTGCGTTGGCCGTCTTCTTGCCGTCGGCGCCCAGGCGCGGCGAGCGAAAGACGAGGTCGTAGCTCTGCCACTCGCCCGCTGGCCTGCAGGCGTTGGCGACCGGCACGTGCTTGCCGTAGATGCCGCCGCAGTCGCCGCTGCGCAGCTCGAGCCCGAACGAGTCGAGCACCTGCACCTCGTAGCGGCCCTGCACGTACACGCCGCTGTTGCCGCGGTCCTGCCAGCGGTTCTCCTGCGGCGTCTTCGGTACGTTGAACTCGACGTGCAGGCGAAAGGCGCCCGCGAGTTCCTCGGTGCTGAAGTGGTTGCCCGTGCCGGGCACGACCTCGAGCACGCCACCCGTCTGCTTCCACTTCGCCTCGCCGTCCTTGCCGCGCCAATCGGTGATCGGCACCGCGTCCGCGGGCTTCTCGGCGAAGTGGCGCGGGCCGGCGATCGCCCACTCGATCCCGGCCATCAGGTGCTCCTGGAAGCGCTCGTCCGTCCACACTTCCTCGCGGTGGCCGAGCGCCGTGTAGAACATCCGGCCTTGGCCGTAGTCGCGGCACCATGCGAGCGCGTAGTCACCGTCCGTGCGCTTGCCCTTCCCGATCTCGACCGACGCGTTGTCGAGCGAGAGCAGGACGTGCAGCGGGATGCGGGAGTAGTTCTTGAACTGGTAGATCTCGTCGGTGATCACGAACGACTCGCCCAGGTGTTTCGTCGCGGGGTGGGTGGTGTCCTCGACCCGCACCGTCACTTCCTCGTGCCACGGATGACCGTCGAAGTTGCCGCCGATCAGGTCGACGTACGGCGGGTACTCGTACAGCGTGTCGGTCGCGCAGTGGCTGCCGGCGAACGCGCCGCCGGCGCGGATCCACTGCATCAATGCCGTGCGGCTCTCGGGCGTGATCGGCAGCTCGCCCGTCGTGTAGAACAGCACCGCGTCGAAGCGCGCGAGGTTCTCCGCGTTGATGTCCGCGCAGTCCTGGGTCGGCACGATGTCCATGCGTCCGCGCGCGGCTTTCTGGAAGACGCGCTCGGCGTGCGCGAGCCGATCCGGCGCCGGGCGGCGCGCGACCGAGTGCGTGAAGCCCGCGGAGTGCGTGAGGAAGAGCACTCGTGGCGGCTCGTTCTGTGCGTGGACCGATCCGGCGAGGGCGAGGAAGAGGGCGATCGAACGGCTCATCACGGGTAACTCCTGGTCGAGAGGCCAGCCAGTCTACCGGTTCGGCGCGTTCGAGCCCCTGGCGAGGCGTTACGATGACACAGCTCTCCAGCACTACGAGGACCCTCATGCTCAATGCCGGCCGTCTCCTTGCCACCTGTATCGCGCTCGCGACGAGTGCGCACGCTTCCACCGACTTCCCCTTCCCGATGGACGTCGTGGATCAGGCCACGGCGGAGGGCGTGCTCGAGCTGGTCCCGCGTAGGGCGGAGATCGCTGCGCTTGCCGGGCTCGACGCGGCCCGGCTGCGGGGCGTCGAGCTGCCCGGTGGCACGACCGTTGCACTCGACCTGGAGAGGATCGACTTCGACTTCAGCCGCGTCGGCATTCACGTCGACGGCGCGTTCCGGGGCTGGGGGACGAGCGCGACCGACCTGTCCCTGTGGAAGGGGAAGGTCGACTCCGCGCGCGACTCCGACGTGTGGCTCGCACTGTCGTCGCACGGCTGCTACGGGTGGATCCGGAGCGACGGCCGGATGTGGCACCTCAGCTCGTTCGCGACCCCCGGTGGTGACTGGAGCGCGAGCCACTCGCGCTGGATCGCCGATACGGCGCTCGACGCACCGGACTTCGAGTGTTTCGCCGACCGCGTGCGCAGCTTCGCCGATGACGCCGCGGGCGACGCGTCCGGGAACTACCAGGGCCTGACGCTCGAGTGCGCGATGGCGGTCGAGACCGACTGGCAGTACTTCCAGCACTGGGGCAATCTGACCGCCGCCGAGACGTTCCTGATAGCGTTGCTCGGCGCCGTGAGCGATCGCTTCTTCGAGCAGATCAACGTCGTGATCACCTACCCCTACGTCATGCTCTACACGAGCTCGAACGACCCCTGGTCGACCCAGGAGACGGGCGGCGACGCGGGCGACTTGCTCGGCGAATTCCGAGGGGCGTGGGCCGGCTCGATCCCGGCCGGCGCGCACTTGGCGCACTTCTTGAGCGGCGCCTACCTCGGCGGTGGCGTCGCCTACGTCGACGTGTTGTGCAGCAGCCAGTGGGGTTTTGCCGTCTCGGCCGGCATCGACGGCGGGATCGGTTTCCCCGTCACGCAGGGCTCGGGCAACTGGGACTTCATGGTGGTCGCCCACGAGACCGGGCACCAGTTCGGCTCGCCGCACACGTTCAACTACACGCCGCCGATCGACGATTGCCCCAACGTGTGCATCTCGAACGGCACGAACATGAGCTACTGCCACCTGTGCAGCGGCGGCACCGCGAACATCACGACGTACTTCCATCCGCGCGTCGTCGATCGCATGCGGGCGGAGGCGCTCGCGTCTTGCCTTCCGCCGGCCTGCTCCGAGGATGCGAACGCGGGCAACCACTCGTGCGCCGACGCGATCGGGCTCGCGACCGGCGTGACGCCTGGCCTCGCCTCGGTCCAGGGTGCGCCGGACTACTTCCGCGCCGTCGTCGCCTCCGGTGGCGGGCTGCGGATCGATGTCCTGTTCGACCACGGCGAAGGGAACATCGATGCGCGCCTGTTCGACGCGGATTGCGGCCAGGAGCTCTTCGCGAGCACCTCGTCGACGGACAACGAGGCGGTCGTGTTCAACAACCCCTCGGGCCAGACGGTCGCGGTCGTGCTCGCGGTCGAGGTCGTCTCGGGGCCGTGCAACGACTACACGCTCGACTACCTGCGGCTCGGGCCGGATCCGTGCGATTTGACGCCGGACGCGTTCGAGGAGAACGACGCGTGCCTCTTCCCGCACGCGCTCCAGGCTGGCGTGCACTCGGGCCTCAACGTGTCGACCTCGGACCCCGACTATTACTCGATGACGGTCGCGGACGGCGGGTGGCTCTTCGTCGACGCTGCGTTCGCCAACGCGCTCGGGAACCTCGATCTGTACCTCTACTCCCCCGCCGCCTGCGGAGGAGGCGCTAGCGCCGCGATCGCGGCCGCCGAGACCGACGGGGATCTCGAGCAGCTGGCCTGGAACAACACGAGCGGCGGGCCGCTCGCCGTCGTTCTCGAGGTCGCGGTGCGTGAGGACGGTTTCAGCGAGTGCAACACCTACGCACTGTCGATGCACGCCGGTGACCCGGGCAACCTCGGCCAGACGTACTGTTCGCCCGGTGAGTCGAGCTCGACGGGCTTCCCCGCGCGCATCCGCGCGACAGGCTCACCGGTCCTGGGCGACAACGACGTGACGCTGACGGCGTCGGTCGTCCCGCACGGCCAGTTCGGCTACTTCCTCGGCTCGCTGACGAGCGCGTTCGTCCCAACGCCCGGCGGGAGTCAGGGCAACCTGTGCGTCGGCGGTCAAGTGGCGCGCTTCGTGTCTCAGACGCAGAGCTCGGGAGCCACCGGCACGCTCTCGATTCCGGTCGACATGACGGCGATTCCGACGAGCCCGCCGACGGCGGTCCAGATCGGCGAGACGTGGTTCTTCCAATGCTGGTTCCGCGACGTGAACCCGACTTCGACGTCGAACTTCACCGACGGCGTGTCGACGACGTTCTTGTTCTGATGCGCGCGTTCGCGGTCGCGCTGCTCGCGTTCGCGTGCGCAGCGCCCCAGGAACCCCAGAAACCCCAGGAATCCCAGGAATCCCAGAAGCCCGCGGCCGTGCGCGAAGCGCGCGTCCCGAGCATCCTCTTGATCATTGCCGACGACCAGGGCTGGGCCGACCTCTCGTGCACGGGCCTGGCGCCGGACGTCTCGACGCCGAACCTCGACCGCCTCGCCGCGCGCGGGACGCGCTTCACGCACGCCTACGCGACTTCGCCGATCTGCAACGCGTCGCGCGCGGGTCTCATGACCGGTTCGTACCAGCAGCGCTTCGGCACGTTCTGGTACGGCGGGAAAGGGATGCACGACGCGCGCTTCCCGACGCTCGCAGAGCTCTTGCGCGCGGCCGGTCACGCGACCGGCTACGTCGGCAAGTTCCACTACGGCGGCAACGTGCACCGGCCGGGCAACCGCAGCTTCCCACTCGAGCACGGCTACAACTCGCTGTTCGGCTTCGCCGGCGGCCGCAAGCACTACCTCGTGCACTCGCGTGCCGCGGAGGCAGAGTTCCAGCGCGTCCGGCGCGCCCACGGCCGCAAGGGTCAGAGCTTGCGCCAGGGCCCGGTCTGGGAGGGCGCCGAGCAGGTCGACATCGAGGGCTTTTCAACGGAGCTCCTGGGCGAGCGGGCGCGCGCCTTCCTGCGCGAGCACGCCGCCCAGCCGTTCTTCTTGACCCTGTCCTTCAACGCGGTGCACAACTTCACGCACCAGCTGCCGAAGGACTACCTCGAGCGCCACGGCCTCGCCGGGCTCGCGGACTGGGACCCGAGCACGGACGCGTACTACGACTGGTACCGCGCCGGCCGCTACCCGAACAGCCCCGAGGGGCGCGCGCTGTACCTCGGTCAGCTCTTCTATCTGGACCACGAGGTCGGTCGCGTGCTCGACGAGCTCGAGGCGCTCGACCTCGAGCGCGACACGATCGTCGTCTACGTCGGCGACAACGGCGGCTCGACGCCGATCTACGCGGACAACGGGCCGCTGCGCGGCAGCAAGTACACGCTGTACGAAGGCGGCATCCGCGTGCCGCTGATCGCCTCGTGGCCGGGCCACTTCGCCGCGGGTGCGATCCACGACGACGTCGTCAGCACGATGGATCTGTTGCCGACACTATGCGCATCGGCCGGTGCGCCGGTACCTGCGCACGTCGACGGCCGAGACCTCGGGCCGCTGCTCACTGGCGAGGGGCCGGCGCCGACGCGCAAGACGCTCGTGTGGGACACGAACCACGAGACGGCGGTGCGGCGCGGCAAGTGGAAGCTCAAGACGGCGAAGAGCAACCGCCACGCCGACCACGAGATGGTCGAGGTGGAGCTCGGGACGTTCCTCTACGACCTCGAGGCGGACCCGGGCGAGAGGCGCGACGTCGCAGCAGGGCACCCGGAGATCGTCGCGGAGCTCGAGAGCGCGCATGCGCAATGGAGCGCGGCGCTGGGCGGAGAGTGATTCACGCCCGCCGCGTCGCCGCCCACCACCCGAACACCGTCAATCCGAGATAGAGGGTCAACACCAGCTCGAACGGCCCCGCCGTCCAGCGGTCGAAGTCGAACGTCCCCGCCACGCCGCTGACCGCGTCGAGCGTGAAGAGCGCGAACAGGATGGCGACGAGCCCCGCGCGGGAGACGAGGGTCAGGAGGATCGCGAGCTCCGCGGCTCGAAAGGCGAGATCGAGCAGAGGCGTGTGGCTGATCACCGAATGCGGCATGCGCGCGAGGCCGATCACGAACAAGAGGGCGATTGCGATCCAGTGCTTGCGCACCACGCGCAGCAAGATGACGTACAGGAACAGCACCAGCAAGGCGGACGAACCCGAGAAGAGCAAGGCGTCGACGAGCTCGCCCAGGTGGTTGCGGACTCCGACGTACGCGAGCCGGTTGATGTGGTGTGGGGCGGCATGCGGATCACCCAGTGCCGCGACGGCGAGCCAGTTGCCTTGCATCAACAGGATGATGGCGAAGCCCGAGAGCGTGCCCACCAGAACGTCGCGACCGACCGCGGCGTCGGTGACACGGCCGGACAAGAGGCGCGTCCAGGAGACGAGCTTCTGCGGCCAGTTCGCACGCACCGTCGGCTCGAGCGCCACGTACATCAGCCAGGCGAGCGCGGCCTTCGCGAGCCACTGGGTCGCACCGTTGTAGGAGCGCCAGAACTCGGATTGCAGGTTGGTCGTGTGGTGCCCCTGCAGGACCCACTGCGTGCCGGCGAGCAGGAAGATCGCTAGCGCGACGCGGTTCGCGTTGCGGCGATCGCCGCGGCGCAAGAGGACGTTGCGGGCGCCGATCCAGAGGCTGCCGAAGATCGCGATGATCTGGATGACGACGAAGCTCGTACTTGATATCCGCTCGATCCGCGCCGCTCGCGCGGGCGGCGGTGGTCGCGGCAGATTCCAGTTCGGGCTGACGCGGAAGTAGACCGGTCGACCGTGCAGGGCGGCGCCGTAGATCGTCAGCTCGACTTCCGGCGTCTCGGGATCGGTGCCCCGCCACTGGCGCTTGTCGTCGTTGTCGAAGGGCGAGGTGAACGTCGGCTCGACCTCGTCGAAGTCCTCGAGCTCGAGGAACGCCTCGCGGAAGCAGCGGCCCCAGTCGAAGGGCTCGGTGGGTAAGCCGGGAGGCGCGACGAGGTCGTACAGCCGCCCGTCGTGGCCAAGGACGATCGAGACGTTGGCCCAGCTGTCCGCCGTCAGCGGCGGATCGTTGATGCGCACGCGAGAGTCGGCGTTCCAGGGTGCGAGGTCGGGGCCGCCGCGCCACCAGAAGCGGATCGCGAGGGCGTGCGGATGCGCGAGCCGATGCCACGGCTCGTCCGCGCCCGCGTCGTAGAGCTCGTTCGGAGAGCCCAGCGCCCAGTCACTTCCGCTGTCGTCGAGCCCGGTGAAGTCCAGGTTCTTGGCGATCTCGCGCGCGCGGTGCTCGAGCACTTGCGGCGGCAGCTCCGGCTCGACGATGCGCAGCAGGTTCGAGTGTCCGTGGAACCAGACGAACAGGCCGATCGATACCGCGATTCCAGCCGCGAGGAGCCCGGCGGCGCGCGGTGAGAGCCCACCCTCCGCGCCCGCTGCGGCGACGGGCTCGGGCGATGGGACCTCGCCGGCCGCGAGCGCCGCGGCGAGCGGATCGCCGCCCGGCAGTCCGGCCGCGATCTCGTGCGCGGAAGCGGGGCGGTCGGCCGGGTTCTTCGACAGGCAGCGCACGAGGACGGCCTCGACGGCCGCGTCGATGTCGGGCAGGTGCGCGCTCGGGCTCGGCTGGCTCTCCTCGTGCGCGCGGACGAGCTCCTCGAGCGTCTTCGCCTCGAACGCCGGCCTGCCCGTGAACAGCTCGAACAGAACGAGGCCGAGGGAGAAAAGGTCGCTGCGCGCGGTCACCTCCTTGCCGGCGAGCTGCTCGGGCGCCATGTACTTGGGCGTGCCGACGCGCACGTCCTTGGCGCCAAGCTCGGCCGCGACCGCCGCGAGCCCGAAGTCCGCGATGCGCACGCCACCCTCGCCGTCGATCATCACGTTCGCCGGCTTGAGGTCGCGGTGCAGCACGCCCTGCTCGTGCGCGGCCGCGAGGCCGGCGCAGAGCTGGTGAGCGATCTCGATCGCCTTGTCCTGGGGCAGCCGGCCGATGCGGCGCAGGAGCGAGGCGAGGTCCTCGCCGTCGACGTACTCCATCGACAGGTAGTGCTGCCCGTCGACCTCGCCGACGTCGTGGACGCGGCACACGCCGGGGTGCGAGACCTTGCGCGCGACGCGCACCTCCGCGAGGAAGCGCTCGAGGTGTTCGGGGCTCTCGTCGAGCTCGCTCGGCAGGAACTTGAGCGCGACCTCCTGATCGAGCTTCAGGTCCTCGGCGCGGTAGACCTCACCCATTCCGCCGCGGCCCAGGAGCGCGACGATCCGGTAGCGGTCGTGAACGAGCTCTCCAGGGACGAAACGCGAGGCGCCGGACACGCATTCATCATGCCCGATCCGGCCCGGATGGTCACGGGACTGTCAGCTCGCGACGCGCTGCGTCGACCGCCTCGCGCACGTGGCACCCGGGAACGTGGTCGTTCACGAGGCCCATCGCCTGCATGAAGGCGTACGCGGTCGTCGGTCCGACGAACGTCCAGCCGCGTTTGCGCAGGTCCTTGGACAGTCGGGTCGAGGTCTCGGTCTTGGGCACGAAGCCGGGGAAGCCGTCGCGCTCCTCCTCGAAGCGCCAGAAGTAGGTCGCGAGGCTGCCCTCCGCTTCGATCAGCTCGAGCGCGCGCTGGGCGTTGTTGATCGTCGACTCGATCTTGCCGCGGTGGCGCACGATCGACGCGTCGGTCACGAGCCGCTCGACGTCGTCCTCGCCGAAGCGCGCGACCTTCTTGAAGTCGAAGCCCGCGAAGCCGGCCCGGAACGCCTCGCGCTTCTTCAGGATCGTGATCCAGCTCAAGCCGGCCTGGAAACCCTCGAGGCAGATCTTCTCGAACAACCGGATGTCCGCCGTCATCGGGAGGCCCCACTCCTCGTCGTGGTAGGCGACGTAGAGCGGGTCGGTGCCGCACCAGGCGCAGCGCGTCGTGTCCCCGTCGGTTCGGATCAGCGTCTCGTCGGTCAATCGGCGCTTAGTCTACGATGCGTCCGTGATGATCCTACCGGTCGTTCTGCTCGCCGCTCCGTTCCTCCAGTCCGATGTCGCCCAACGTGACGTCGTCTTCCTCGTCGGCGAGGGGCACTACGGCTCCGCCGCGACCGTGCCCGCGTTTGCGGCCGAGCTCGAGGAGAGGCTCGATGTCGACACGCGCGTCGTAGCGTCGGAGGGGCGGAACATCCCCGATCTCTCGGTGCTCGACGAGGCGGATCTCGTCGTCTTCTTCCTGCGCGAGCGCGTCGCCGAGCCCGAGCAGCTCGCGGCGCTCGATGCGTGGCTCGCCCAGGGCAAACCGGCGGTGGCGCTGCGCACGACGAGCCACGCGTTCGACGGTGTGCCGGAGTGGTTTCCCCCGCACTTCGGCGGGCGCTACGGTGGCAACGCACCGAACGACGCGGGCACGCTGGCGGCGGTGGATCCCACCGCGGCGGATCACCCGATCGTGCGCGACGTGCCGCGCGTCTTGCGTTTCGAAGGCGGCGGCACCTACGACGTGCAGTCGCTGCTCGAGCACGCGCGCGTCGTGATGCTCGGCAAGAGCGGCGAGCTTCCGGCTCAGCCGGTCGCCTGGACCTACGAGCCGCGCCCGGGCGTGCGCCGCTTCTACACTTCGCTCGGCGCGGCGGAGAACTTCGAGCACGCCGGTTTTCGCACGCTGCTGGTGAACGCCGTGCGCTGGGGGCTCGAGGGCGGAGGCGCAGCGCTGCTGCCGATCGACGTGTCGCCCGCGCCACCGCGGCTGCAGCCGCTCGAGGGCGCGACGCTGCTGCCGTTCGGGTCTGGCTGGCAGCACTGGGACTCGGGCCTCGAGCCGCGTGCGACGGCGCTCGAGGCGATCGTCCAGGCGACGCCGCGCACGGGTGAGGCCAGCGCCCCGCGCTGGACGGCCGCCGGCGGTGCCCTCGTCGCGCGTCCGGGCTTCGGCGACGTCCTGACGAAGGAGGAGTATGGCGACGTTCACGTGCACCTCGACTTCCGCGTCCCGAAGGATCCCGACTGGTTTCCGCCCGAGCTGCGCGGTTCGAGCGGTGTGTTCGTCGCGGGGCGCTGGGAGGTCGTGATCGCCGACTCGCGCGGCAGGGAGCTCGGCCAGAGCTCGTGCGGCGCGATCGCCGGCTACGCGCCGCCGCTCCAAGACGCCGCGCGCGCGGCGGGTGAATGGCAGACGCTCGACGTGACGTACGCACACCGCGCGGGCGAGCCGGCGCGCATCAGCGTGTGGCTCAACGACGTCCTGGTTCAGGACCGTGCCGAGGTCGACACGCCGAGCCCGCACGGGTTCCTCGCTCCGGTTCCCGGCGCGCGCTCGATGGGCGGCGCGCGCTACATCGCGGACCCCGCGCGCTCGCTGCAGGCGGACTTCGGCGCGCGCGCGTTCGCGATCGAGGCGCGCTTCAAGACGACCAAGGGCGGGACGCTCGTCGCCAAATGCCCGCAGGAGGGTGAGTGGGTATCCGACGCGAAGGCAGTGTTCCTGCGCGGTGGCCGGCTCGTGTACGACATCGGCTGGGTCGGTGCCGTCACGAGCGAGCGCAAGTGGAACGACGGCGAGTGGCACACCGCCGTCATCACGAGCGACGCCGGCCGCGTGCGCATGTTCGTCGACGGCAAGCGCGAGGCGGAGGAGGAGGACTTCGCGCGCGCCGACGAGCCCGACTTCGTGTTCAAGGTCGGCGATGCGAACGAGGACTTCGGCGGCCGCTACGAGGGCGAGCTGGCGTACGCGAAGTTCTACGACCGCAAGCTGTCGAAGAACGAGGGCCGCAAGCTGTCGCAGGGGACGGAGCTCGAGGACGCACGGCTGACATGGCGCCCGGCGAGCGACAGCGAGCGGGCGGGGAGGCCGGCGGACGCCGCGCTCGTCGCACCTCTGCGGCTGCAGGCCGAGGCGTCGCGCGTCGCCTTCGCAAACGTCTGGACGCGGCCGCTTGGACCCGTTGACCACGCGGGGCTGATCGCGACGCTCGACGAGGACGCGCGCGCGAGCGGCGAGAAGATCTACGGCAGCCTGTGCGTGCAGTGCCACGGCGCCGACGGCACGAAGACGCTCAACCCGAAAGCCCGGCCGTTCGCGTTGGGCAAGCTCGAGAACGGCGCCGATCCGTTGAGCTTGTTCGGGACGATCACGAACGGCTTCCGCGACATGCCCTCGCACGATCTCCTGCGGCCCGGCCAGCGCTACGACGTCGTGCACTACCTGCGCGAGTCGTTCCTGCGCGAGCGCAACCCGAGCCAGTACTTCCAGGTCACGGGCGCCTACCTGAACGGGCTGCCCAAGGGCCTCGTCCGTCGCCCGCCGCTGCGCGACGACGGACCGCGCCGCGACTTCGGTCCGGCGCTAGCCTCCCAGCTCGGCGATGAAGTGGGCACGTGTCTCTCGGTGCGGCTCGACGAGGACGTGACGCTCGCCTATGACCTGCAGGTGATGCAGTCGCCGGGCGTCTGGACCGGCGGCTTCCTCGACCTCTCGAAGACGCAGCACTACCAGCAGCGCGGCGAGGGCAAGGCGCGGATCGAGGGTACGCCGCTCCCCGAGCTCGATGGCTGGGGCTGGGGCTTCGGCGGCGAGATCGACTGGGATCGCTCGCGCCGGCCACCGCGCGGGCTCCTGCCGAAGGACTGGCTCGACTACCGCGGCCACTACGTGCACGGGGACAGCGTCGTTCTGTCGTATGCGATCGATGGTCGCGACGTGCTGGAGGTGCCGGGGCTCGATCGGACGACCGGGCTGCCAATCGTCACGCATCGCCTCTGGGTCGCGCCGGGCGAGACGCCGCTCGTGCTGGGTGTCGTGCGCGCGCCCGGAGGGGAGGGCAAGCCGGTGTGGCACACCGAAGAGGTTCCGGCCGCGGAGGGCCAGCGCGCGGTGTCGAGCATCATGGTGCTTCGCAACCCGCCGTTCGAGGGACCACGGTTCGCGCTGACCGCTCTGCTCGACGGAGAGGGGGACTTCGAGCTGACCGAGACGGGCCGGTTGGTCCTTCGCATCCCGGCCTCCGAGGAACCGCTCGAGTACTGGATTCTGCGGGCCAGCGCTCGCTCGAGCTCCGAAGCCAGGGCGTTCGGGCTCGTACTGGACAACCGTCGCGCCGAACCCGTGCCGCCGTCGGCGCGCGAGCTCATTCGCGGCGGACCCGCGCGCTTCGACGCCGAGCTCGTGACCGAAGGCAAGCTCGCCAAGGGTGCGCTCGAGAAGATGGACGGCTACGCGCTCGACACGCTACGCCTGCCGGAATCAAATCCGTGGAACGCCTGGCTGCGCACGAGCGCACTCGACTTCTTCTCCGACGGGCGCGCCGTCGTGACGACATTGGGCGGCGATGCGTGGATCGTGTCGGGCATCGACGCGGACCTGTCCGAGCTGCGCTGGCGGCGGTTCGCGTCGGGGATGTTCGAGCCCCTCGGCGTGCGCGTCGTCGGCGACCAGATCTACGTCACGTGCCGCGACCGCATCACGCGCCTGCACGATGAGAACGGCGACGGCGAGGCGGACTTCTACGAGAGCTTCTTCGCCGACCCCGACGTGTCGACGAACTTCCACGCGTTCAACTTCGACCTGCAGACCGATGCGCAGGGCAACTTCTACTACGCCAAGTCGGGTCAGTACACCGACTACGCCCTGCCCGGCGCGATCCTGCGCGTCGCACCCGATGGGAAGAGCCACAACGTGTACGCGACCGGCCTGCGCACGCCCAACGGCATGGGCATGTCGCCCGACGGCCGCCCGCTCGTCAGCGACAACCAGGGCAACTGGATACCGGCTTCCAAGGTGTCGCTCACCCGCGAGGGCGGGTTCTACGGCGTCTTCAAGTCGATCAACACGAGCGGGGCCGGCAAGAAGACCCGCGACGACTTCGACCAGCCGGTCCTGTGGATGCCGCAGTCGTTCGACTCCTCCAGCGGCGGCCAGCTGTTCGTCGACGACGCGCGCTGGGGACCGCTCGCGGGGCGCTACATCCACACGAGCTTCGGCAAGGGCTGGATGTATCCCCTGTGGGTCGAGGACACGGGCAAGGCGCTGCAGGGTGGGGCGTGGCGCCTACCGTTGCAGTTCGCCGCTGGCATCCAGCGCGCGCGCGTCAACCCCGCGGATGGGCAGGTGTACGCCGTGGGGCTCTCGGGCTGGCAGGGGCCGGCGGGGGGCGCGGACGGCTGCTTCCAACGGGTGCGCTACACGGGCGCAGCCGGGCTGCACCTGCTCGAGACGCGGACGGTCGCAGGTGGGTTCGAGCTCGTGTTCAGCGCGCCGCTCGACGGCGAGGCGGCTGGTGAGCTCGAGCGCTACCGCGTCCGGCGCTGGAATTATCGCTGGGCGCGCAGCTACGGCTCACAGCACTACTCGGTGGCGAGCCCGGACGAGGTCGGGGAGGACGAGCTCGCTGTCGTCGCGGCGGAAGCTGCGGGCAACGTGTTGAGGCTGCGGCTTGCGGACGTGCGTCCGGCGGATCAGGTCGAGCTCGAGCTCGACGTCGCGGGCACGGACGGAACGAGGTTCTCGACGCCGGTGTACCTCACAGTGCACGACGTCCCCGACCGGTAGGACTCCGCAAGTACGGGGAGTCCTACTCCCGCTCCCACTTCACACGCCACGGATCCTCGGTCTCGTCCATGAACGTGCGCAACGCGCCTTGCAGCGACGCGAGCGCCTGCGCGTGCTTCGGATCGCCAGCGAGGTTGTGGCTCTCGAGCGGATCGTCCCGGAGGTCGTACAGCTCGAACTTGGGCCGCTGCACGTACGCGCGCGCCGAGCGCACGCCGTAGGGCGCGTCCGCGCCCGCGCGCAGCGTCGCCTGCCAGGTCGAGGAGTAGTACAGATCCGTCGCGAACGGAAAGTCGAGCGGGTGCGCGATGTTCCAGATCAGCTTGTAGCGTGACGTGCGCACCGCGCGCATCGGGTAGTACATCGTCACTTCGTGGAAGCTGTGCGAGGCGAAGATCTGGTCGGGCCAGCCTTCGACGCTCGCTTTCACGAGCGGCAGGAACGAGCGCCCCTGCATGCGCCGGCCGGGCGCGATCCCGCACGCCTCGAGCAGCGTCGGGGCGACGTCGAGCAGGCTCACAGCTTCCTCGCGCACGACCCCACGCTCCTCGACCCGCGGATCGCGCATCACGCACGCGACGCGCATCCCCGGCTCGTACAGCGTGGTCTTCGCGCCCGGAAACGGCGGCCCGTGGTCCGACACGACCAAGAGGATCGTGTTGTCCCAGACGCCGGCCTTGCGCAGCGCGCGCACGAGCGTGCGGATCCCATGGTCGGCGCGCGCCGTCGACTCGAGGAACTGCGCGAGCTCGCCGCGCGTCTCGGGCGTGTCCGGCAGCCAGGCGGGCACGGTCAGCTCGGCGGCATCGAAGCGCACGCGCGGCACGCGGTCGTACTCGCGGTTCGAGAACCGGTTGGGCCTGCCCGGAAGCTCGGTCGCGACGCCGCCGCCGCGGTGCGGGTCCGCGGTGCTGAAGTACAGGAAGAACGGCGCCCCCTCGAGCCCTCCGATCCAGTCCGCACACGCCTTTGCCATGTGCGCGGGGTTGCGTGGCTGAGCTTCGAGCGCATCCTCGAACAGGAAGGTGTTCTCGGGCGCGACGTGGAACTTGCCCGCGCGCGCGGTGCGGTAGCCGTTCACCGCGAAGATCACCGGCAGGCTCTCGACCTCGACGAAGCTCTGGAAGTGGTGCGACGCGTGTTGGAGCCCGTACATCCCGTTCGAGTGGCTGTGCTCGCCCGAGAGCAGCACGGCGCGACTCGGGCTGCAGCTCGCCGTCGTGCAGAACGCGTTGGCGAAGCGGACTCCGTCGCGCGCAAGTGCGTCGAGGTGCGGCGTGCGCGCATCCGGGTGCCCGTAGCAGCCGGCGACGTCGCCCTGGTCGTCGGTGACGAAGAGCACGACGTTGGGGCGCTGCGCCGCTGCGGACAGCGCGCTCGCGAGCAGGAAGAGGAGAGAGAGGATCCGTCGGTTCATGTCGTTTCGTCGAGGCCCAGCAAGCGGCGGGCGCAGCGCTCTTCGGTCTTCGCGCCAAAGCCGGGTACTTCCTTGAGCCGGCCGGCGCTCGCGGCCTCGAGCAGGGTTGCGGGAGAGGTCACATTCAGGTTCTGCATCAGCGCACGGACTTTCTTCGGGCCGAGCCCCGGGATCTTCAAGAGGTCGAGCAGCCCGGGCGGATGCTCTTTCGCCGCGATGCGGTCGGCGAGCGGCGTGCCCATCGTCCGGATCGTGTCGGCGGCGTTGATGTACGCGCGGATGCGGAAGACGCCGGCGTCCTCGATCTGTTCGTTCGTGGCGGTCATTTGGGGGGTCGAGGCTACGGTGCGCGCGGATCGGTGCCAAGATAGGGGGGAACAGCACCGCCTTAGCCGGGGAGGAACGTCTCATGCAACATCTCACCTCCGCACTCCTTTTTCTCGCCGCCTCATGCGCGGTTCCCGTACGGCACGCGGCGACGGCCCAGGACCCGACGCCGCCGGTGACCGCGCAAGACCGCGTCGCCAAAGCCTTCGCCGAGCTCGTCGCCGCCGATCGCTGGGGTGACCGCGCCGAGGCGCGTGATCGGCTGATCAAGTTCGGCGAGGATGCACTCGACGTCGTCATCGATGGGGCGAAGCACGAGAGCGAGAAGGTCCGCAAGATGTGCCACGAGATCCTGCGTGAGCACTACCCGACCGACGAGCGGTCGCTACCCGTTTTCCTCGATGGGCTCGAGGACACGCCGGCCGTCTTGCATCCGTCGGCGTTCCACTTCGGCCGGCATCGGATCGACGCGGGGCACAATGCGCTGGTCGTCTTGCTCCAGCGCAAGGAGCTCGACGCCGGGACGCGCTACGCCGCCGCGAAGTCGCTGGGCGAGCTCGGCGACGCGCGCGTGACGGTGATGCTCTGGAACGGGCTCGGCAGCGACAAAGGGATGACGCGCTACCTGGCGGGCCTGGGTATGAAGGGCCTCGCGGGCAAGTCGCTCGAGGACTTCGGCTACGAGGGACCGTGGGAGGGTGGGGACGTCTCGGGCGGTTGCGAACGGATCGCCCAAGGACGACCGATCCGCAAGGCGCAGAAGCGCGCCGATCGCTGGCGGCTCGTCGTTCGCTTCACGCGCTGGCTGCAGGCGGAGCGGCCCGAGTTGTTCCGGGAGCTCGAAGAGAAGCTCTGGTAGCAAGAGCTAGGCCTCGGCGTGCACGTCGCCGGCGTTCCAAACCGCCACGACGCTCGGCAGTCCGAGCATCAGCGCGTCGACGCGCGCCACCCATTCCTCTTCCTTGCCCTCATCCGGCGGCTCGAAGCCGACGAACACGAGCGCGGCGCCCGACGACGCGCGGCGCATCGACTTGGCGACGTCGCCGTCGCCGACGAAGACCACGGGTTCGGCGACGACGCGCGTCGAGCGGATCAGTTCCTCGAGGTGCTCGGTCGCTCCGGCGACACCGCTCTCGGCGCCGACGATGCGTCCAAGGCGCACGCGGTGACCGGCCCACGCGTCGGTCTGGGTCAGAAGGTGCGCGAGCAGAACCAAGAGGTGTCCGTTGCGCTCGCCGCGCCACCAGACGTCGACGGTGCCCCCGGGCGCGACCCACGGGTCGGCGCCCGTGGTGATCATGCGCGCGAGCGCCATGCTGCGCCGCAGGCGCGAGATCGTGCGCACGTTGTTGCCGAAGCTCCCGAAGCGCTCGGGGTCGGTCGGCCAGCCGAGTAGCGCGAGGTTCGGCCGCAGCGCACCGATGCCGTTGCACTGCACGAGCGCCTCGATGCCGGCCCCCTGGGAGCGGGCCACGGTGACGGCCGCGAACGCCTCGAGCCCCGTTTCGCGGATGTACTTGCGCAGAAGATCTTCCTGGCTCCTGCGGCGCTCAATCAGAGCGTCGACGTCGCCGCTGATCACCTGCGCGGAAGTCAACAGGCCGCGCTGGCCGGTGAGCCAATGCCCGAGCACGTCGAGCCGCACGCGCTCACCCGCCGGCCCGGCGAGGACGAGGATCGACGGTCGCCAGTTCTTGGGGTGGTAGCGCTCGGCCTCGAGCGCGAGCAGGCTGCGCCGCGCACGTTCGAAACCCGCGCCGCTCATCACGTCGCCCCAGCTGGAGACGACCTCGAGGCGCGCCGTGTAGAAGTGGATCCCGATCATCGCCAGGACGGCGAAGAACGACCAGACGGGCGACACCAGCAGCATGACGAGCCCGCACCCGATCGTGCCCGCGAGCGCGGTCGACCAGTGGCTCAACCGGAAGGTCGGCCGGTAGCTCGGGTTCCGCGCGCGCGATTCGTAGAACGTCGCGAGGTTCAGATACCCGTAGGTGATCATGAAGAACATCGTGATGACCGGCGCGATCGCGTTGAGGTCGCCGACCAGGATGCCGAGCTGGGCGATCACCCAGGTGAGGACGATCGCGTAGCGCGGCTCCTGGGCCTTGCCGCTGCCCTTGGCGAAGATCTGGATGCGCGGGTAGATCCGGTCGCGCGCGAGCGCCTGCAGGATGCGCGGCGCACCCATCATGGAGCCGAGCGCGGACGACAGCGTCGCGGCGAATACCCCGATCGTGATCGCGACCGGAAGCGCCGAGATGTCGCGCATCAGCATGCCGTTGGCGATCAGCTCGGTGCGCGGCGCGCACCAGGCCAGGAGCAGGGCGATGCCGACGTACACGACGGCCGTGAACCCGATCGCCCCCAGCGTCCCGAGCGGGATCGAGCGCCCCGGGTCGCGCAGGTCGCCCGACATGTTTGCGCCCGCCATGATCCCGGTCGCCGCCGGGAAGAAGAGGGCGAACGAAGCGAAGAAGCTCCCGCCCTCGCCGTAGTCGGGGCCGAGGTTCGACTGGAACGTCTCTCGGCTGCCGGCCTCGAACGCGCCGAGGAAGAAGGCGATGATCGCGACGACGAGCGCCGCGAGGATCCCGTACTGCAGCTTGAGCGTCCACGCGGCGCCGATGAGGACGCAGCCGAAGACCGCCGCGTTGACGACCGAGGCGATGACGACGGGCGAAGCGCCGCTGCCCGGGAATTGCGATTGGAACGCCTCGGTGAAGCCGAGCACGTACATCGCGACCGACACCGCCTGCGCGATGAAGAAGACGACGCCGATCGACGCGCCGAACTCGACGCCCAGCGAGCGACTGATCAGGAAGTAGGCCCCGCCGCCCTTGACGCGCTGGTTGGTCGCGATCGACGAGAGCGACATCGCGGTGAGCGACGTGATCGCTTTCGCGAGCAGGACGATGCCGAGCCCCTGCCACAGCCCCGCGCGACCGATGACCTGGCCGAAGCGCAGGAACATGATGACGCCGAGGATCGTGAGCACGCACGGCGTGAACACGCCACCGAACGTGCCGAAGCCAGTCTGTTCCTTCTTGGTCGGATCGGCCATCCACAGGGCATTGTGGGGATGGCGCGGCGCGAATCCAGGCTCGTTATTCGGGCTCTTCTTCGAGCCCGCACTCGGCGGGCGAGTGCAGCCACGTCGCAATCGGCGGACGCGCGACCCAATCGGCGTCGTAGACGGCGATGAACGTGGGTAACCGCCTCGACGCGGGCCTCGAGCGTCGCGGCGCACACTTCGTCCGACGCGTACGGCAGGGTCTGTCCGTGGACGTCGTCGACGAGGTGGAAGCGCGCGAGACGCCGGGCGACGATTGACCAGTCGAGCGTGTCGCCCGCGGCGGCCGATACGGGCACGAGGGCGCGGATCTCATCCTTCGAGAACCAAGCGTAGTCGCGGTTCCAGCGCGGCCGCGGCGCCGCCGCGAGCCCCTCGCCCGTGACGTCGCGTGCGATGCGCCCGAGGGCGAGGCCGTCTGCCGGGTAGCTGAACACGGACCGCCAGTCCGCGAGGTCCGCGCTCTGCGGCTGCATGGCCGCGACGTCAGCGAATTCGGGCGGGGGGCTCTGTGCAGGTGCGAGGAGAAGGAGCGTCGCCAGCGTGCTCCCAGCTTAGAGGCGCGGCCGCCAATGCGCCCGGCACGAGCACGTGCGGTCCGCACCGACTCGGCGTTGCCGTGCACCCCACGTAGCGCAGCTACTACGAGAGGCACCCCGCGCCTTGATCCGGCGCGGACGGCACGCGCTCGCACTCGAGCGCATTGTCGGCCGCGCCTCTCCAGTTCCCCCTGGCCGTGGCCAGGCCTTTCGGGTAAGGTCTCCGCCCGGTTCGGAAACCCGGCGCCGTGTTCCTCCCCACTACGGGACGGGCTCGGGCCCGAGCCATCCTTCGCAAGGCGGTGTAGCTCAGTTGGTTAGAGCACAGGCTTCATAAGCCTGGGGTCACTGGTTCAAGTCCAGTCACCGCTACCAACAGCACACGGGTCGGGGCGTGGCGCAGCCTGGTAGCGCGCTGCAATGGGGTTGCAGAGGTCGGAGGTTCAAATCCTCTCGCCCCGACCATTCTAAGTCAGGACTGACGCGTCACGTACGACGCCTACCCGCAAGTGCGGAGCGGTCGCAATCCCCAGGATTCTCGGGTAGTCGCTACCCGAGGGTCGGAAAGGACCGCAGATGGGTGTCCGAAGAGACCGCGCCAAGAAGG
>JAAELL010000030.1 GCA_024226735.1 bacterium
GATCTTACCAACTGAGCTACGCGCCCGAAGGGGCCGGCGAAACCGGCCCCGTTAGGGCGAGCAGTCTAGCGGCGGGTCGCGGGATTCTCAACGCTCCCCCCCAGGACGCGTAGGATCGCGCCCGGAGCGCATGGACAAGTACGACGTCATCATCAGCCACGCGAGCGATGACAAGGACGAGGTCGCTCGCCCGCTCGCCGACGCACCTGCACATCGGCGGCAACGTGCGCCGCGGCATCGAGGCCGGCATCCGCCGTTCCGACTTCGGCGTGGTCATCCTGAGTCCGCGCTACTTCGTGAAGACCTGGACCCAGACCAAGGCACAGCTCTACACGAGCGTCATGCACGCGTTGACGACGCCCCATCAGGAGCTCGCCCGCCTCGCGGAGATCGTCGACGCGAACTACGCGTTCGAGGGCGAATAGTCCTCAGCCGTCCTTCGCGTACCCGCGGTAGCCCTTCTCCAGAAAGCGCTTCGCGAGCTGCTTCTGGAAGTCGTGGCTCTTCGCATCGGACGCCGCCAGCACCTTCTCGTACCACGCCTTCGCCGCATCCCGGTCCCCCTCGAGGTCGGCGACGCACCCCAGGCGCAGATGCACCCAGGCGCGGTGGAAGGGACCTCCCGCGCCGCCCTTCAGCGCCGTCTGGAACGCCTCCTTGGCCTCGTCGTTTTTCCCGAGTCGGAAGAGGCAGCGGCCGAGTGCCGTGTAGTAGTGGCTCTCGGAGTCTGGTCCAGCGGCCAGCACGCGACGGATGTTCGCGATCGTCTTCTCGAGCCGCGCCGAGTCCGACGCCTTCGGACTGTTGGCCACCTCGAAGATCGCCTTGGTCAGCGCCTCGATGTCGACCTCGGTCTGTGTGGCGCAGATCAACTGGCGCTCGGGGTCGATCACGAGGTCCTCGGGCTCGAACGGGCACGTGAACTGGAAGCTCGCCTCGGCCTTCTTGAGGGACACCTCGTGGTCGTACGCCTGTTCGCCGCGTACGGCGCGCACCGTGACGTCCATGCGGAAGGGCTTGGGCGTGCCCTCCTGGCGCAGCTTGCCGCTGACGCGGTGCTTCGAGCCCTTGGCCTCGACCTCGTGTTCGACGCTCAGGCGGGGCAGCGCCGGTCCCTCCCAGCGCTCGAAGAACTTCCGGTTCAGCGACTTCTTCAGCTCCGCGTAGCCCACGACCTCGCCGCGGTGCTTCGCGAAGAACTTCGCGAGCGCCGCGTCGAACGCCTTGCGGCCCATCTCGCGCTCGAGCATGCACAGCAGCATCGCCCCTTTGTCGTAGGCGCAAGCCGTGTAGACCGCTGAGTCGGTCCCCGAGCCCCAGCCGCGGATCTCGTCCAGCGCGACGAGCCCGCGCTCTTCGGCGACGCGCGCGACCTTCTTCACCGAGCGCAACCGCTCCGCGCGCGCAGCTTCCGCCCCGTGCACGTGCTCGCGATAGCGCCAATCGGAGTACGTCGCGAGCATCTCGTTCGCGAAGTCCGAGAACACGACCTCGCGCCCCCACCAGGTGTGCGCGACCTCGTGCGCGACGAGCCCCTCCGCCCACGCGGCGCCGTCCGTGTTCTCGAAGGCGCCCGTGCCGATCAGAGCGTAGCCGACCTCGCCGTAGCCGCTGCCGCTGCCGAACGCCTCCGGCATCTCGACCAGCGTGAACGCCTCCTCGGTCATCGCGCCGAACCGCTCGCCGTACAGCTCGATCGCTTTCGACGCGGTAGTGAGCAAGCTCTTCGCGGCCGCCTCGTGGCCCGCGTACACGAACGCGTCGAGCGCGACGCCGTGGCCAGGGGCCGAGGTCACCTGCTCGTAGGGCCCGGCCACGAGCCCGATGTTCCGGCACGGATCCTCTTGGGAGTACGTCCACTTCGTCCGCTCGCCGTCCGCGTCGGTGCCGATGAAACGCCCCGCGGTGCGCACGCGCCAGGCGGACGGGACCGTGATCTCCGTCTCGTACTTGGCGAGGTCGTCCGCACGGCGCGGGTACCACGCGTACTGGCTACGCACGTAGGCGTGCTCCTTCGAGATCACCGTGCGCACGTGACCGCTCGACTGCTTGTTGTAGGGCGCGCCCTCCACCTCGAACGTCAAGAGGAGCTCCCCCTTGAAGCCGCCGTTCGCCGACAGATCGACGACGAGGTCCCAGCCCGAATGCTCGAACGGGACGTCGAAGTCACGCAATCGACAGCTACGGACCGTCATCGACGACGCGAGCCGAAGCTCGAGCTTGCGCACCTTCTTCGCTGCACGCGCCGTGACGGTCACCGACTCGACGATGCGCTCGTCCTCGATCGTCGCGGCGATTCGGTAGTGCAGGACGTCGACGTCGTCCGCGACGGCGGCCTGCGACAGGGTGAGCGACGCGCAGGCAAGGAGGAGCTTGTTCATGACAAGCCCCGTACTACCACCCGCCGCGGTTATTCACGAGGGGCCGAAGGGCCACCTCCGCGGCAAGCGGTGGTGAGCGCGCCAGGGATCGAACCTGGGACCTACTGGTTAAAAGCCAGTTGCTCTACCAACTGAGCTACGCGCCCGTTCCCGATCTAGCGATCGAGGCGAAGACCATAGGAAAAACGGAGCCCGTGGGGAAGCCCCCGGGGCCGTCAGACCTCCATGATCTCGGTCGTCTTCTTGTCCTGCAGCTCGCTGACCTTGCCCTCGTACTCCTTCAGGAGCGACTGGATGTCGTCGTGGAGCTTGCGGTTCTCGTCCTCGGTGAGCTCGCTGGACTTCTTGAGGCCGTCGGCGTGCTTGTTGACGTCGCGCCGGATGTTGCGCATCGAGACGCGCCCCTCCTCGCAGATCTCGCGCGCCTTGGCGGCGTACTTCTTGCGCTGGTCGCCGGACAGGGGCGGCATGTTGAGGCGCACGACCTTGCCGTCGTTCTCCGGGCTGATGCCGAGGTCGGACTTCATCAGCGCCTTCGTGATCAGGTCGAGCCCCGATGGGTCGAAGGGCTTGATCACGATCTGGCGCGGCTCGGGGACCGAGATCTGCGACAGCTGCGCAAGGGGCGTCGGCGTGCCGTAGTAGTCGACACGGATGTTCTCGACGAGCGCCGACGAGGCGCGGGAGGTCCGGATCGCGCGCAGGAGGTCGCCCATGTGCGACAGGGCCTTCTCCATGCGTGTCTTGGCGTCCTTCAGGGTCTCTTGGTACGTCATCGTCGATTTCCGGGGTCTAGTCCTCGCTCGAAATACGCGTGCCGAGGTCCTCGCCCCGCACGACTCGTTCCAGGTTCCCCTCCTCGAACAGGTCGAAGACGATCACCGGGAGGTTGTTCTCCATGCACAGCGCGATCGCCGTGCCGTCCATCACTCGCAGGTTCCGTTCGAGAACCTCCTGGTAGCGCAGGCGCGAGTAGCGCACCGCGCTCGGGTTCTTCTTCGGATCGTCGGAGTAGACCCCGTCGACCTTGGTCGCCTTCATCAGAACCTCGCACCCCAGCTCGTTCGCGCGCAACGCGGCAGCCGTGTCGGTCGTGAAGAAGGGGTTGCCCGTGCCCGCGGCCAGGAGGACGGCGCGGCCGCGCGTCAGGTGCGCGTCGGCGCGGCGCCGCAGGAACGGCTCGGCCACCTGCTTGATCTCGAGCGCGGTCATGACTCGCGTGTCGCGCCCCTGCTGCTCGATAGCGCCCGACAGGGCGAGCGCGTTGATCACCGTGCCGAGCATGCCCATGTAGTCGGCCGTGGCCCGGTGGCCACCGAGCCGGCTGAACTCCGCGCCGCGCAGGATGTTGCCACCGCCGCAGACGAGGGCCACCTCGACGCCGAGGTCCATGACGCGCGCGACCTGGCCGGCCAGATTCTGGACCCGCTCGGGGTCGAGGCCGCCGCCGGCGTCGGGGTCACCGAGAGCTTCGCCGCTCAGCTTGAGGAGGATGCGGTGGTACATACGGGGGCCAAGGATAGGGATTGGCGCCGCGCGATGTGAGGCCCCAGAGCAGATAGCGGGCACGAAGGAACCCCGCCCGGACACTTGCAGTGCCGACGCGGGGCTCGCGGACGGAAGATCGCGCTACTCGCCGATCTGGAAGCGGGAGAAGGCCCGCAGCTGGGTGCCACCGCCGAGGGTGCCCTCCAGGGCCTTCTGGACGGTGGACTTGTCGTCCTTGATCCAGGGCTGCTCGGTGACGACGCGCTCGGCGTAGAACTTCTCGAGGCGGCCCAACATGATCTTCTCTTGGATCTCCTCCGGCTTGCCGGCGAGACCCTCCTTGATGATGTTGCGCTCGCGCTCGACGTCCTCCGCCGAGACCGAGTCGCGGTTCGCGGCCGCGGGGTTGAACACGACGATGTGCATGCAAAGCGACTTGAGCGTCTCGCCGGCGGCCGCCGCGTCGGCGCCCGTCGTGACGTCGACGATCGCGCCCTTCTTCTGGTCGTGGTGGATGTACGCGGCGACCTGTCCCTCGGGGTTGGCGTAGCACGCACACTCGGAGATCTGGATGTTCTCGCCGAGCTTGCCGATGAGCCCCTTGAGCCCCTCGTCGACGGTGCCGCCGGCCTTCCAGGCCTGACCCATCAGCTCGTCGACGCTCTTCGGACCGTGCTCGAGCACGTGGCCGGCGAGATCGGAGAGGTAGCCTTCGAAGTCGGGGGTCTTGGCGACGAAGTCGGTCTCGCACGAGATGGCAACCATCGCGCCCCGTTTGCCGTCGCTCGACAGCGCCGTCGCGACGCGGCCTTCGCCCGTCGCCCGACCGGCCTTCTTCTCGGCGGTCTTCAGACCGGACTTACGCAGCTCGTCGAACGCGGCTTCGATGTCGCCGCCGGTCGCCTCGAGCGCCTTCTTGCATTCCATCATGCCGGCTCCGCTCTTCTCGCGGAGCTCGCGCACGACACTCGCAGTGATCTGACCCATCAATTCCTCGACTTCGTCCGGGGTGTGTTCGTCGTTGTCGCCCGGAGCAGGCGTGCTGCTCGTACGCATGACAACTGGTCTCTACTTGGTCTCTTCGGTGGTCGCCGGCGTGTCGGGAGTCACCGGCAGTGCCGCGGCGGGCGCCGGATCGGCCGGCGGAGCCTCGGGGGTCGGAATCTCGCCGGCCGGCGCACCTTCTGCCAGAGCGCCCGTTGCCAGAGCGCCAGTCGCCGGAGCGCCAGTTGCCGGAGTGCCAGTCGCCGGAGTGCCAGTCGCCGGAGTGCCAGTCGCCGGAGTGCCAGTCGCCGGAGTGCCAGTCGCCGGAGCGCCAGTCGCCGGAGCGCCAGTCGCCGGAGTGCCAGTCGCCGGAGTGCCAGTCGCCGGAGTGCCGGTCGCCGGAGCGCCGGTCGCCGGAGCCGACTCGGCGGCCGGGCCCGCCGCAGTGTCCTCTTCGCCCTCTTTCCTGGGCGCGCGCTGAGTGCGCGTCGGGCGCACCTCGTCGCTCGAGCCACCGACGTCGTCCTGCTTCTCTGCCGAGCCCATCGAGCGCACGCGGTCGGAGTGCTGGTGCCACCCGGCCTCGACCGAGTCGACCAGTTGCTCGACGACCAGTCGCACCGACTTCAGCGCGTCGTCGTTGCCGGGGATGACGATGTCGACGTCGGAGGGATCGCAATCGGTATCGAGCAGGCCGATGACGACGATGCCCATCTTGCGGGCTTCGCGCACCGCGTTCCCCTCCCGCGAGGGGTCGACGACGACCATCGCGCCCGGCATGGTGTTCATCTCGCGGATGCCGCCGAGGTTGCGGTCGATCTTGCGCCGCTCGCGGTTGATGCTGGCCATTTCCTTCTTGGTCAGCTTCTGCTCCTCCGCCGCCTTCTCGTCGATCGCCTCGAGGAACTCGAGCCGCTTGAGCCGGCTGCGAATGACCGAGAAGTTCGTCAGCGTGCCGCCGATCCAACGCTCGGTCACGATCGGCATGCCGGTGCGCTGACCGGACTCATGGACGACGCCCTTGACCTGGCGCTTGGTCCCGACCCAGAGCACGGTCTGCCCTTCCGACGCGATGTTGAAGAGCAAGTTCTGGGCTCGGATGATCCCGCGCATCGTCTCGCGCAGATCGATCACGTGCGTCTGGTTGCGACGGCCCCGGATGTAGGGGGCCATGCGCGGGTTCCAGCGCGAGGCGCGGCACCCGAAGTGCACGCCGGCGTCGATCAGCGACTGGACGGAGAGCTCGGGACGTTCTTCTTCTGCTTCCATGAGCGGGGTGGCGAATGTCTTGAATCGGGATGGCCTCAGCTGAGGCTGGAGAAGGAATTCCTGTCCGCCGGCTCGCCTCGGCTGCACGCACCCGATCGAGGTCCCCCCTTGCGCCAGCGGGCCGTCGATCCCAAAAAAGATTGATCCGTGTATCGGATCCCTGAATCGGGTGTCGGCGGGTGACCGCGGGAGGAGGGACAGGGGGCGCGAGCCGTCCTGCCGGCCAAAAAGGAGCCCAAGAGTCTACGACCCGCGAAAGACGTGTCAAACACTCGTCGGGCTCGAACCGCCTCCGGGCCAGTCGGGCGGTACACTTCGTTCGGGCGGTACACTTCGAAGACGACCCGGGATCCCGGGCCGGAAGCACCCCGACGCGCTCCATGAACCAGTCCCCTCTGATCCTCGCCTGCGATCACCGCGGAGAGGGTCTCTCGCAGACCCTCAGGCCCCTGACATCGGCCGGGTTCCGGGTCGAGACGACCACGACCCTGGGCCAGACGCGCGAGACCCTGCGCGGCCTGCGGCCGGACGTCGTCGTGATCGACCCCCTCGCCAAGGGCGGCCTGGCCGAATTGGGCGAGCTCGAGCAGCGCCAAAGCGAGAACGTCCCTTCTGTGCTCGTGGTGGCCGATCCCGGCGATCCGCTACCCGCGATCCTCGCCTCTCGGTGCCTCTCGGACGGCCCGTGGGACCTCGTCCACCGCGACGCCCCCCTCGAGGAGTTCCTGATGCGCATCGAGCGGCTGCGCAGCCTGGTCCGCGAGCAATCCGAGCTCGACGAGATGCGCTACCAGGCGGTCCACGACGACCGCACCGAGCTCCTGCGCCCCGTCCCCTTCCAGGCCCGCCTGCGCGAGCACTTCTCGGCCGCCCAGCGCCACCGCTTCGACCTCGGCCTCGTCCTGATCGACCTGGACCGCTTCGGGATGGTGAACAAGGACTTCGACCACACGACCGGCGACGAGGTGATCACCCGCGTCGGGCGCGTCATCCGCAGCACCCTGCGCGCCGAGGACGTCGGCGGGCGGCTCGGCGGGGACGAATTCGCCGTCGTGCTCCCCTACACCCGGCGCGTCGACGCGGCGCGCGTCGTGAACAGAATGCGTGATCAGATCCAGGCGCTGACCGGTCCTCTCGACGGCGGACGGGGCGAGGTCTGCATCAGCGCGAGCATCGGATTCGAGACCTTCGACGGCACCGATCTCGAGTCGGTCGAGACGCTGCGACGCCACGCGGAGATCGCGCTGCGGCAGGCGAAGACGATGGGTGGCAACCGCGGGCTCTACTACCGATCGCTCGAGGGCACCGAGGGCGGCGCCGAGCCCGCCGCGGACACGCCGCTGCCGGTATGAGCCTCGTCGCCGCGAGGGCCGCTGCCTGATCGACCCCGCGCCGCTCTAGCGCGGACGGCCCGGTCCGATCTCCTGGTCTTCGAGGTGTTCGAAGAGGATCCGCCGCAGCTCGCGTGCGGTCGCGCTTTTCGAGCGCCAGGTGTGAGACGTTCTACTGAGCGCGAATCAAGAGCGGCCGCAGCCAGTCCGCACGGTCCATCACGTGGTCCTCGTGCGGGTCGACCTCCAAGATCAGCTCTTTTGCCCCGACCAACGCGATCACCGGTATCCGCGGCAGCTCTCCACCACCGCGCACGATCGGGCTCTCGTAGCGGACTTCGCCGTCGACGTGCACACGGAACACGACCGAGCCCTTGTGGTTGCCCTGCTCGAGCACTTGGTCGTCGATCGCCGCGCCGAGCCGCAACTCCTTCCACGCCCCGTCGAGCCTCCACGTCAAGCGGCTCGGTGCGTGCACGCCCAAGCCGCGGGCCCAGGCGCGGCCGCCCGCGCGCAGGGGACGGTCGTTGAACGTCCGGTCGAGCTTTGGCGGGTACTGCAGGCCGAGCTCGTCGCCGTCGCCCCAAGGTGAGAGCGGGCCGGTGTCGGCGATAGGAAGCTGCGAGAGGAAGCGGTAGCTGCCGTCGTCGACGGCGACCTCCGCCAGTGCGCGGGCGGGCAACGTCAGCGCGGAGTTCGCGGAGCAGTTGATCGTGCAGCCCACGCCGTCCAGGCGCACGAGCTGCCCCGACAAGCGACCGCCGTCGCTCAGCGACGCGACGACGGGCACGCCCGTAGCGTCTTCGCCAGGCGCATCGGTTCCGACTTCGAGGTCCTCGATGAACAGGGCGGCGAGCGTGTCCCACGCGTACGTGCGTTCGCCGACCCGCCCCTCGAAGACGACGCCCTCTTTCGTGAAGGCCGAGACGAGCCCGTCGACGCGGTCGAGCCCGCGTCCGCCGACGCGGTAGAGGCGGTCCCCTTCCTGAGCCGGCACCGGCTGTGTCTCGCCGTCGCGCGGGATGCGGGTTTCGTAGACGAGCCGCGAGAGGTCGTCGATCGAGAGCTTCAGAACGGACTTGCCCACGCACTCGACCGTCAGGTCGTCACCGTCCCCACCCACGATGCGGCCGGCGACGTGATCGCCACCGCGAAACCCGACGGTCACCGTCTCGCGCTCGGGCCAGTCGCGCGCCGGCGCCGGCCCCGCGTGCACGTAGCGCACGAAGACCGCGCCCTCCGTGCGCGGATCGGTCGTGGAGAAGTCCGCCCCGGCGACCTGTCGCGTCGTCCCGTCGAGGGACTCGAGCTCGAGCTTGGCCGTGGGCTCCTGGAGACCGGGCGCCGCGCAGAGGGCGAGGGCGAAGACGAGTTCGGAGGGGGCACGCATTCCCATAACCTAGTGATGTGATGCAGACAGTTGCGGTCTTATCCCGAGTTCGCGTGTGCGTGCCACAAGGCGCGGCGGCGATGCAACTTCGCTGCCAATACGGTGATACTGGGATTGGTCGGAGGAGCCGCAACGCCGTGGCGCGTGCATGCGGGCCGGGATACGACTGCGAATGTCTGCATCACCCCACTGGTGGGGTGTACCCGAAGTTCCTGGTTTCACCGATCACGCCCGAGTCCCGATCGGGGATCCGGCGCACCCGAGGGCGCCGCAAGGCGCTCGATGCCCTCGCGCAGTGCCTCGAAGACGACCTCGTTGCCCAGCGCCGTGTAGTGGTTCCGTCCGAATCCCTTCTCGACGAAGTAGTCCGCGCGCGAGCGCCGCGTGCGAGCCTGGTCGGCTCGGATCGCGTCGATCGCGGCCACGAAGGGCAGATCGAGCCGCTCGAGGGTCGAGCGCGTCCAGGCGTCGTGCCAGCCGAGTTCGGGGGCGTCCTCGAGGTGCTCCCACGCGTGAAAGATCACGACCAGAGCACGCAGCGAACGCCGCTCGAGCTCAGCCTCCAGGCGCTCGAACAGCGCTTCGTTCAAGGCCTCGCAGTGCTCTTTTCGCTGCTGCCTCAGCTCCTCGCCCTCTTCGGGAGAAGGCGAGAGGAGCCCGCCCCGTTGCTCGAGGTACGCGAGGAGGTAGCTGCGAATCGGGACTGGATGTGCCTCGAGCCAATCTTGGACGCCCAGCCCATCGGGCGTGCGCAGCGTCAGCTCGCCCATCCCGGTGAGCTCGAAGAAGGGCTTGGGCCAGTGCCGAAAGCGGAAGCGGCTGCGCTCGAGGTCGCCGCCGACGAGAACACCGACGACCACGATCGGGTCCTCCCCCTCGTAGAGGTCGATCGAGCGCTCGAAGCTGAGCACGATCTGGTCGAGCCCGTAGCCGCGCGTGCCGTAGTTCAAGACGTCGAAGCGCCCCCCCCGATCCCACTCGGCGACCAGATGCTCCCAACAGCGCTCGGGCGCCCCGCTGCACGCCGTAAACGAGTCGCCGTAGAACAGGATCCGCTCGCGTCCTCCGAGCGGCGTGCGTCCACGATGCACCAGCGAACCGATCGCGACCTGCGGCGCCAGCCAGCCCAGAACGGGATCGGGAAAGGGCGGATCCGTGCGCTGCGCACGGGGTCGCAAGCGTGGGCGCAGCTCCCAGAACGCGCGCGTGTCGCGAGCGGCGAAGAGCCCCGCGTGCCGCACGCGCCGGGCGAGCGCGTCCACGCCGGGCACGTCGCGGAACAGCAAGAGCCGCAGGCTGCCCTCGAGGACGAGCGCAGACAGGATCACGACCAGCGCCAGGCGCAGACCGATGCGCGGAAGGCGACGGATGCGGTTCACGCCGGGACTATCGGCGTTCTCCCGGGTGCGAACTCACTGTCAGGATGGCAGACGGCACGGACCCGAGCTCGAGCAGCTGCCAATAAGGCAGCTGGCGCGTCCGGAACGACGAACCTAAGTCCTTCCAACACAAGCGCTTGAGAATGGCCGTGACTTCGGCACCCTTCTTGCTCCCGCCCGAACTTCGAACGAACACGCTCCGTGTGTGCCCCCGGGGCGGCACGCGCGGTGGCAGCCCCTCCCCACCCTCCACATCTCCAAGCAGAACGACATGCCCAAGCAGATGGTTTTCCAGTCCGACGCCCGCGACGCGATCCGGCGCGGTGTCGAGAAGCTCGCCAAGGCGGTCACGACGACACTCGGCCCGCGCGGGCGCAACGCCGTGCTCGACAAGGGCTGGGGCGCGCCGACGATCACCAAGGACGGCGTGACCGTCGCCGAAGAGATCCAGCTTTCGGACCCGTACGAGCAGATGGGCGCCCAGCTCGTGCGCGAGGTCGCCAGCAAGACGAGCGACGTCGCGGGCGACGGCACGACCACCGCGACCCTGCTCACCGAGGCGATCTTTTCGCGCGGTCTGCGGGCGGTGACGGCCGGCGCCGCGCCGGCGCGCCTGAACCAGGCGCTCGCCGACGGCTCACAGGCCGTAGTCGCCGCCCTCGAAAAGGCCGCGAAGCCGGTCGGCGGCGAGATCCGCCAGATCGCGACCATCTCCGCGAACAACGACGCCAGCGTCGGCAAGATCATCGCCGATGCGATGAAGCGCGTCGGCAAGGACGGGGTGATCACGGTCGAAGACGGCAAGACGCTCGAGACCGACGTGACGGTCGTCGAAGGCATGCAGTTCGACCGCGGCTTCCTCTCGCCGCACTTCGTCACGAACGCCAACGCGATGGAGTGCGCCTTCGAGAAGCCCCTGATCCTCGTGCACGAGGGCAAGATCTCGAACGTGCAGGCACTCCTGCCGCTGCTCGAGAAGGTCAAGGAGGCCAACGGTCAGCTGCTGATCATCGCCGAGGACGTCGACTCCGAGCCGCTCGCGACGCTCGTCGTCAACAAGCTGCGCGGAGTCGTCCAGTGCTGCGCCGTGAAGGCGCCCGGCTACGGCGACCGCCGCAAGCAGATGCTGATGGACATCGCCGCGATCACCGGCGGCACCGCGGTCATGAAGGACCTCGGCATCGAGCTCGAGCAGATCACTCCGAGTGACCTGGGCCGCGCGCGGCGCGTCGTCATCGACGGCGACTCGACGACGATCGTCGGTGGCAAGGGCGCGCGCGAAGCTGTCGAGGATCGCGTGTCCCAGATCCGGCGCGAGATCGAGGCGACGACCTCCGACTACGATCGCGAGAAACTCCAAGAGCGCCTCGCGAAACTGACCGGCGGCATCGCGCAGGTCAACGTCGGAGGCGCGACCGACACGGAGGTCAAGGAACGCAAGGCCCTGATCGAGGACGCCCTGCACGCGACCCGCGCCGCGGTTGCTGAAGGCATCCTGCCCGGCGGCGGCGTCGCGCTCCTGCGGGCGCGCGAGGCCGTGAAGTCGCTCTCCATCAAGGACGACACCGACTACAACATGGGCCTCGACGTCCTGTACGAAGCGCTCTCGCGTCCGGTCGAAACGATCGCCGAGAACGCGGGCCACGAAGGCCCGGTCGTCGCCCACCGCTGCTTGCGCGAGCGCAAGGCGAGCTGGGGCTTCGACGCCCTTGCCGGTCAGTACGGCGACATGCTCGAGATGGGCATCCTCGACCCGGCGCGCGTCACCAAGTCCGCGCTCCAGCACGCGGTCAGCGTCGCGTCCCTCTTGCTCACGACAGACGCCCTGATCTCCAACAAGCCCGAGAAGGCCGCGCCCGCCGCCGGTGGCGACATGGACGGCATGGGCGGAATGGATGACATGGGCGGCATGGGCGGCATGGGTGGCATGGGCGGCATGGGAATGGGCATGTAGCCCCCGGCATCGCACGAACACACACGAGAACAACCGAGAACAACACAGACATACAAGCGAACGAAGACACATGGCCAAGCAGATCATGTTCGACGATGCCGCCCGCCAGAAGATGAAG
This sequence comes from bacterium, assembly GCA_024226735.1. Taxonomy (GTDB): domain Bacteria; phylum Planctomycetota; class UBA1135; order UBA1135; genus JAAELL01. The sequence goes on from JAAELL010000030.1 coordinate 12,295, forward strand.
GCAGGCATCGAGAAACTCGCCAAGACCGTACGCGTCACGTTGGGCCCCGCGGGCCGCAACGTCATCCTCCAAAAGTCCTTCGGTGGCCCGCACGTCACCAAGGACGGCGTGTCGGTCGCCAAGGAGATCGAGCTCGAGGACCCGTTCGAGAACATGGGCGCCAAGCTCGTGCTCGAGGTCGCCAACAAGACCAACGACGTCGCCGGTGACGGCACGACGACCGCGACCGTGCTCGCGTCTGCGATCTTCAACCAGGGCATCAAGTACTCCACGACCGGCGTCTCCACGATCGCGCTGCGCAACGGCATCGACAAGGCGGTCGACGTGGCCGTCGAGGCGGTCGCGGGCCAGTCGCGCAAGGTGCGCACCAAGGAAGACAAGGCGGCCGTCGCCACGATCTCCGCCAACAACGATCCCTTCATCGGCGAGAAGATCGCCGAGGCCTTCGAGCGCGTGGGCGACGCCGGCGTCATCACGTGCGAAGAGAACAAGGGCATGGACACGGAGCTCGAGGTCGTCGAGGGCATGGAGTTCGACAAGGGCTACCTCTCGCCGTACTTCGCGACCGATCTCGCCAAGCTCCTGTGCGAGTTCGAGGACGCCAACATCCTCATCTGCAACCAGAAGATCTCCAACCTGCGCGAGTTCGTCCCCGTCCTCGAGTCGGCGATGCAGCTCGGCGGACCGCTGTTGATCATCGCCGAGGACATCGAGGGCGAGGCGCTCACCGCGCTCGTCATCAACCGCCTCAAGGGCATCCTGAACGTCTGCGCCGTCAAGGCCCCCGGGTTCGGCGAGCGCCGCAAGGCCTACCTCGAGGACATCGCGGTCCTCACCGGCGGCACGGCGATCACCGACGAGCTCGGCATCCCCCTCGAGAAGGTCACCGCCGAGCACTTCGGCCGCGCTGGTCGCATCGTCATCTCCAAGGACTCGACCACGATCGTCCGCGGCGAGGGCTCGAAGCGCTCGATCAGCGAGCGCTGCCGGCAGATCAAGGTGCAGATCGAGAACACGACCTCCGACTACGACCGCGAGAAGCTCGAGGAGCGTCTCGCCAAGTTGACTGGCGGCGTGGCCATCCTCAAAGTCGGCGGCAAGACCGAGGCCGAGATGAAGGCCTCGAAGGACCTGGTCGAGGACGCGCTCAACTCGACGCGCGCCGCGATCCAGGAGGGCATCGTCCCCGGCGGCGGCGTCGCGCTCCTGCGCGCGGCTGCGGCAGTCGAGGAAGGCCGCTACAAGGGCGAGGAGAAGTTCGGCGCCGAGATCATCGCGCGCGCTCTCGAGGAGCCGATCCGCCAGATTGCGGAGAACGCCGGCGAGGACGGCTCGGTCGTCGCCGAGATGGTGCGCGAGAAGGGCAAGACGTTCGGCTTCAACGCCCTCAAGGGCGACTACGGCGACATGTTCAAGGCCGGCGTCATCGACCCCGCGAAGGTCGTGCGCTCCGCCCTGCAGAACGCCGCCTCGATCTCCGGCCTGCTCCTCACGACCGACTCGATGGTCACCGAGCTGAAGGACGACGAGGCCATCGAAGGCAGCGTCGCCTGAGTTATCCGACACGTGCACGAGTGGCGGCGCGGCGAGAGAGCCGCTTCGCCGCTCGTGCATTTCCACCTTCCCTCCGCGCCCCACGAACGATTCCGGAATGAGCGACAAGCGCGACTACTACGACGTCCTCGGCGTCGCCCGTGACGCGGACGCCTCCGACATCAAGAAGTCGTACCGCAAGCTCGCACTCAAGTACCACCCGGACCAGAACCCGGGCGACGCGGAGGCTGAGCAGAACTTCAAGGAGGCCGCCGAGGCGTACGACATCCTCGGCGACGACCAAAAGCGCCGCCAGTACGACCAGTTCGGGCACGCCGCGTTCGGCGCCGGCGGTCAGTATTCCGGCCCGTCCTTCAGCAGCATGGAGGACATCTTCTCCGCCTTCGGCGACATCTTCGGCGGCGGTGGTGGTGGCGGCGGCGGCGGAATCTTCGGCGACCTGTTCGGTGGCGACGGAGGCGGTCGCCGCGGCGGCGGTCCGCGGCGCGGCCGCGACCTGAAGATCGTGATCGACCTCACACTCGAGGAGATCGATACGGGCGTCGAGAAGACCGTCTCGCTCAAGCGCGTCGAGCACTGCACGACTTGCTCCGGTGGCGGCGCGCAGGCCGGCACGGGCAAGAAGACGTGCTCGACCTGCGGGGGCCGCGGCCAGATCGCGCGCAACGCGGGCTTCATCACGATGGCACAGACGTGCCCCGCGTGCCGCGGAGCCGGCGAATCGATCGAGTCGCCCTGCGGCGACTGTGGTGGGCGCGGCGGCATGCAGGCCAAGAGCGACGTCAAGATCCAGATCCCGTCCGGCATCGAGGAAGGGGTTCGCCTGCGCGTCACCGGCGAAGGCGACGCCGGCGAGCCGAACGGCCCGCGCGGCGACCTCTACTGCATCGTGCGCGAGAAGGACCACAAGGTCTTCCAGCGCAGCGGTCCCGACGTCCTCACCGAGGTCCCGTTCTCCTTCGCGCAGCTCGCGCTCGGCGACAAGGTCGAGATCCCGACGCTGCGCGGCAAGGTCGAGATGGCGGTCCCCACGGGAACGCAGAGCGGCAAGGTCTTCCGGCTGCGCGGCCAAGGACTCCCGCGCATGGAGGGCCGCGGACAGGGCGACCAGCTCGTCCGCGTGTTCGTCGAAGTCCCCACCAAGCTCACGGTGCGGCAGAAGCAACTCCTCGAAGAGTTCGAAGAGGTCGAGCACGAGAAGAGCGGCAAGATGAATTTCTTCGACCGCGTCGTCGATTACTTCAGTTGAGGTCGATCCGAGATGACCGACGAAGCCACCCGTTCCCGTAACGACGAAGCCGAACCCGAGGCGGAAGCCGACGAGCCCGTGCTCGACGAGACATCCGCCGCCGAGCCTGCGTCCGATGAGACCGAGCTCCAGTGCGCCGTGCGCGAGCGCGCGGAGTTCCTGGCCAACTGGCAACGCGCCAAGGCCGACTACCAGAACCTGCGCCGCCGCCAGGTCACCGACATCGAGGCCGCGGTGCGACGCGAGCTGACGCCCGTCCTCGACGGCATCCTCGGCGTGCTCGACAACCTCGAGCTCGCCCTGCGCACGGAGTGCACGTCCACCGACGCCAAGAACCTGATGGTCGGCGTGAAGATGACGCGCGATCAGATGACGGCGATGCTCGCCCAGAACCAGGTGACACCGATCGCCACCGAAGGCGAGTTCGATCCCAACTTGCACCAGGCCGTCGCAACGATCCCGACGGCCGATCACGAACCCGGTCAGGTGCTGGAGGTCGTGCGCAACGGGTGGATGTTCCGCGATCAGGTCCTGCGCCCGGCCAACGTCAAGGTCTCGACGGCCCCCGATGCCCCCGATGCCCATGGGGCGGAGGAGGCCTGAATTGCCCACCTACGACTACGTCTGCAGGGCCTGCAACCACGCGTTCGAGATCTTCCAGTCCATGACCGAGGGTGTGAAGCGCAAGTGCCCCGAGTGCGGGAAGCTGCGCCTCGAACGTCTGATCGGCACCGGCGGAGCCATCCTGTTCAAGGGAGGCGGCTTCTACGAGACGGACTACCGCTCGAAGTCCTACACCGAGGGCAAGGACGCGGACAAGAAGCAGGCCGATAGCTCGCAGAAGAAGACGGCATCCGACAAGAAGGCGGCGCCGGACAAGAAGGACAAGAAGAAGAAGGCGGACTAGAGGTCCGGCATCGAGCAGTCGGTCAGCAGCAGGTCGAAGCTCGCACTCCGCAGGCGCGCGAGGGCATCACGACCACCACCCGCCTCGACGACCTCGAAGCCGTTGCGCTCGAGCAGGCGGGCGAGGACGTGGCGCACCTCGCTACGGTCGTCGACGATCAGGATCCGGCCCGATGCGCCGGAGCCCAGGTCGCGACCTCTCGATTCTCGCGCGAGCCGGCGGCGGCGGCGGGCAGGACGACGCGAAACAGCGCCCCCCCATCAGCGCCGTTCACGGCTTCGACCGTGCCGGACATGCGCCGCACGATTCCCCACGTGATCGACAGACCCAGCCCCTTCCCCCCCGGCTTGCTGGTGAAGAACGGCTCGAAGATGCGCCGGCGGACCTCTTCGTCGATCCCAGACCCTTCGTCTTCGACCTCGATGACGGTTCGCCCGCCCTCCTCGAGCGTGCGGACCCGGACCACTCCGCCCTCCGGCATGGACTCACAGGCGTTCAGGATCAGGTTGAGCAGGACGTTGGACAGCTGAGTCACGTCGGCGTCGACCCTTGGACTCGCCCCTAGCTCGACCACGAGCCGGTGGTCCGCGGTCCACGCGGGGTGCCGGCGCATCATCTCGGTGGTGCGTCGGACGCTGTCGCGAACATCGATCACTCGCGTCGTGTGCCCGCTGACCGGCTCGCCGCTGAACTCGAGCAGGTGCCGCACGGTCTCGCTGGCAGCCTCGGCGCCGGCCCGGAGCGATACCAGGGGATCGCTTCGATCGAGCTCGGCACCGCGCGAACGCATGAGTCCAATCGAGCCGAGAATGACCATGAGGTGGTTGTTGAGATCGTGAGCGACCCCGGCCGCCGTCTCACCCAGAGCGCGCATCCTCTCGTCCGTGACGAGGCGCGCCTCCATCGCCCGCCGGTCCTCCAAGGCCCGCTCGAGATCCGCGACGAGCAGAGCGTTGTCCAGCGCCACCGCGGCGTGGTTCGAGAAGAGCTCCAGAACGCGCAGATCCTCCTCGGAGAACGGTCGCGGTGAGTTGCAGTGATCGAAGTGCAGCGCGCCGATGCAACGGCCATTGACGATCAGCGGAGCACAGAGGACCGAGAACAGTCCCAGGCGCCGAACGCTCGCGCGCTCACGCAGGGTCGGGTCCAGGGAGACGTCGCGGATGAGAAGCGGCCGGCGCAGCCGAAGCGCGCGATGCAGGATCGCCTGGCTCACGCGTTCCATGTCCCCACCGCCACTCGCTCCCAGGATCTGCAGCGCCCCATCTCGACCGACGAGCACCACGTCGCTGTGCTCGGCCCCGAAGACCTCGCACAGTCGATCGCGGAGGTACGGCAGAAGCTCCTCGGGGTCGCGCAGCGCCTTCATCGCCCGCGAGATCTCGAGCAGCCGATCCGAGGTCGACCGCACACCTACGCCCCGCGGCGCCCGGAGCCCGCGCGCGTCGCGCCAAGACGCCCTCGCCCGCGTGGCGCGCAGCCTCTCCAGGTGAGGATGGTGCCCCGCACCGTCCCCACGCTGCTCCGCGGCGGCGCCGAAGAAGAGCGCGATCAGAGCGACACAGGAGCGGCGCTCACCCCAGGCCAAGAACGCCTCTCGCTCGTCGTCTCCATCGAGCTCGGCAATCGACCTCTCCATGAGGTCCAGGCAGCGCATCGCCCAGAGCTCCCCGCGACCGTGCAGCTCGTGGTCGACCGAGTAGCGAACGAGCGCCGTCCATGCGCGCAGGAGCGTCGCTTGCACGCCCGTGCGCGCGGCCAAGTACTCGGCGCGCTCGAGGTGCTCGAGGCGCTCGAAGCCGAGATCGGTGTCCACGTCGATCACGAGCTCGGCATGGATCAGCTCGGTTTCGGCGCTGAGCAGCGGGCAGCCGCGCCCCGCGGCGAGCGCCACGCTGCGCTCGACGCTCTGGCGAGCGCCGTCCGTGTCGTCGTCGCCGAGGAAGGCACGCGCACGCTCGAGATGGGACCAAGCGATCTCCCATGGGTCGCCACTGCGATCGCTCGCGCGAATCGCCTCGTCGAGATCCTGAGCACCGAGCGCGTGCTGCCCCGCGGCGCGGCGCGCCGCGCCGCGCGTGCGGTACAAGCCTGCGGCGAGCTTGTCGTTCCCCTGCGAGGCCAACGACTCGAGCGCCGCCGAGCTCGACTCGATCGCGTCCGCCACGCGGCCACGCACGAGCTCGGAACGGGCCTCGATGGACAGGAGCGCCGCCCGTTGGGCTGCGATCGCGCCCGTCGACTCGAAGAGCTCGCGACAGAACGCGAGCTCCCTGGCCGCCGATCTGCACTCGCCCTTGTCGAGCAAGAGGTCCGCGAGGAACAGGCGCTGCGTGCCTTCACCCACTCGGTCGCCGATCCTGCGGCGCAGCGAGAGGCTCTCCTCGGTATGGCGCAGGGCGTCCCCGTAGTCCCCACGCCGCGCGTCCAGAATCGCCAGGTTGCCGAGCGATGTGGCCACGAGTTGCGGGCTGCCAACTTGGCGCTTCAGCGCCAGGGCCTGCCGAGTCAACTGACGGCCGCGCTTGAAATCACCTTGCTCCAGCGCGCACGAACCCAGGTTGTGCAGAGAACGGGCTTCGCCGTCCACGTCACCCAGCTCGCGTCTCGCCGCGAGCGCGCGCTCGTGATAGCGCGCGGATTCGGTGAAGTCCTCGCGCCTGGCGGCGCCGACTCCGAGATTGTTCAAGAGGTCGGCGACCGCGGGGCTCGGCGCCCGCCGCACGGCGCCCGCGACCCCCTTGGACCAGACGCTGTGCGCCGTCTCCAGCTCACCCAGCCGGAAGTGCACCGCACCGAGGCGTTCGCGAACACGCAAGACCTCGTCGGAATCACTGGCGACAGCGCACGACGACAGGGCCTGCTGCAGCATCTCCCGAGCCACGTGCAAGTCCCCGCGCGCTTCGCGTGCGCTGCCGAGCAGCCGCAGAATGCTCGCACGATGCTCGGCCCCGTCGACGCGCTCGAGGCGTGGGGAGAGCACCTCCTCGACCCGCTCGGGACGCCCGAGCTTGAGCTCAGCCTCCGCGAGAATCAGCTCGAGCTCGCAACCAAAGGAGGCGTGCTCGGAGTGCGCGCTAGCTTCCAACAGCTCCTTGGCCCACTCGGCCGCTTGCTTCAGCGCCCCCCTCTGCAAGAGATCACGCGCAGCGCGGACGCCAAGCTCGATTGCGCGGTCCTCGTTCCTGGACCGAAGCGCATGCCGGACGACCTCGACCGCGGGACGTTCGGAGGGATGCGGCCACGCCAACCAAGCGCGGAACGCGCGGGCGTTGTCCTCCTTCAACACCTCGTCGCTCGCGTCCTCGATGAGACGCGCACGCAGGAGCTCGGTACTGATCGAGTACCAACGCCCGTGAGACCGCAGCTCGCTGGAGGCGAGTCCCGCGGCCACGAGTCGATGCAGGCTGTCCTGATCCATCGGCCCATGGACGACGTCTTCCAGCACGCGCCGCGGAGCGGGGCAGCCCAGCACAGCGAGTGCATCGAGGAGCACGCGGTCCCGCGGGTCGAGCGCCTGAAGCCGGGCGCCCAGAAGCGCGGCGATGTCCGCGCCGCGCTCGGAATCACGTGGAGATCCCGCGACGCCCATCGCCACGGCCAGCTCCGTCGCCAGCCGCGGGTCGCCCTGCGCGCAAGCCGCGACGTCGTGCGCTAGGCGCGCCCCCTCGGGGTTCACGAAGAGCAACGACCGCGCCAGCTCGTCAATCTCGTGGTCGTCGAGAGCCGTGAGCTCCGACCGCGTGACGGGACAGGCCGAGAAGACGGCATCGACGTCAGCCTCCGGCTCGGTCGTCGCGACGAACAGGACTCCTCGCTCCGACCGCGCACCGAGGAGATGACGCAGGAACGTCCGGCTCTCTTCGTCGGCGGCATCGACGTCGTCGACGAAGAGCACGAGCGGCTGGGCGGCACCACGTTCGCGCACGCGCAGAGCCAGGTCGAGACAAGCACGCTCGGACATTTGCCCGCTCGGCCCCTGCGCCACGCCCGCGCGTGGCTCGCCCGTCACGCGCGCCGCCAGATCCGACACCCAGCGCGAGGGCTGGCTCGCTCGTCCACACCAGACGCACTCGGTGCGCAACCCCCACAACACCGCGTCGCGCCGGAGCTCCTCGAGCAGCCGCGACTTGCCGAAGCCCGCGGGCCCTACCAGGTGCAAGACTTCGTCGGTGCCCCCTTTCAACAAGGACCGATACTTCTCGCGCGCGAGACGCCTCTGGTCCCCCCGGCCGACGAAGCGCGGCGTGGCGGTCACCAGGCCGCCGAGGATCGTCCGCAGCGTTGAATCGGACTCGACGAGCTCGCACAGAGGCGCGAAGGCCGACCCGTAACCCAGATCCGGGTCGTCGTGAACGAGGTGATGGAGCACCTTGCGCAGGTCTGGATCCGGATCGATCCGAGCCCTCTCCAGCGCGAGCTCGAAGGATCGCCCCAGCGCGTGCAGGTCACTGACGAACGTCGAGGGCTCGCCCGCCAGGAGTGCCCGCGACATGAACGCGGGCGTCCCGCCACCGAGGCACGGGTCGGGGGCCGCGCCCACCTCGCGCGCGAGTCCGAAGTCCACGAGGCGCAGGACGGGCGTGCCGCTGGAGCCGCTCTCGGTGACGACGAGATTCTCGGACTTGACGTCGCCGTGAACGACACCGCGTTCGTGCAAGAACCCGAGCACGTTCAGCGCCTGGGCCAAGAGCGGCCGAGCCGCGTTCCGCCCCAGCTTGCGGAGCGTCGCTTCCAGGTCGGCCCCCTGCAGGTGCGACAGCAAGAGGAACGCTCGGCCCGTCGCATCGTCCCGGCCCAGGTCGAACGCCGCCGGAACCTGGGGATGAGCCACCCGTCCCAGGAGCTGAAATTCGTGGCGCAGAGCAAACGCTCCGAACGCAACGGTCGACGACTTCAGCGCGTACTCGGCACCATCGGCTCGGTCACGAACCAGGTCGACCTGGCCGTGTGCGCCCGAGCCCAGGCTGCGAACGAAGTCGAAGCGCCCGGTGCTCGAAGGAGGCAAGAGGATCGACGCACTCGCATCGGGCCGGGCCTCCGATTCCCCTCCGTTCGTGGTCACGACCCTGGGCGTGGATGTGTTCCGTCCGAATAGCCGCAATCGATCCCCAATACGAGCACCGACTTGGCCGCGTGGAGCCCGACGAGGGTGTTCTTCCATCCGCTCGCCAAGAGGTACGACCTGGGCGCGTGCAGCTCGCCCTCGATGCGATTGTCGCGGCCACCGACGATGACCTTTCCGTCGAGGGCAATGGTGGCCGTGCCGTGCGTGTAGGGCCGCATCCAATTCCCCGAACCGGCGATTCTCACGTCACCGGCAGCCGAAACGACCGTCCACCGCGACTCGTACCCGATCGCCTCGACCGGATGACCCAACAGGGCCTCGAGCTCGTCGATGCGCGCGTCGAACTGGGCGGCGTCGAGGGCGTAGACGACGGCCCGTAGCACCGTGTCCCCGACCAGGTCTTCGCCGTAGAGCTCGGTCACGACCCCCATGTGTCCGGTGACGGGCGGATCGTCGAGCCGCGGATCGAACCAGTCGACCTCCAGTCCCCCGACGACGCCCGCGTCGATGAGGGACGTGACCGTCAGTGGAGACGATTGGAGGAACGCGAAGACGCCCTTGCCGAGGCTGCGCAGCTCGCCCGACCGTGCTTCGTCCGCGTAGGCTTCGACAGCGATCAAGACCGGCAGCTCCGCGCGCTGGAACGCTGCGACGTCGCAGTTCAGGTCCTGCTCCGAGCCGAGGCTGGCCTGGAGGGATTTCTGGTTGAGCCAGGCCGATACGTGAATCGACTCGCTGGGTGGGAGCGAAGGGGGGGGAACGCATGGGGCACTAGCCGCCAACAAAGAGATCAGTTCCATGGCCTACCGAGAGGCGAGCGACCGTAACCGGCGGGAGACCGGGTTGCAGGTGTATGCGCCCAGGATAGCGATGGGACGGCCAAGTAGCCCACCCCGCCGCCCTTGGGGCAACCCCCATGAGTAGAATCCCGACTGGGAACTTGGTCCCGCAGGGCGCGAGCGACCTAATGGTGTGCCCGAAGTTCGTCACATATGTTCGGCCTCTTTCGCGCGGTGGCGGCGTTGCCCCAAGACAGTATCTATCCCTGGTGTGAGTAGCACAGAGGCTACGCACAGAACCCGGCGCCTTGCCCCCACACGAAAGCGGCTCGGACAAATGCGCCGAACTTTCGACTCACACCACTAGACAGGCCGGCGGGCACTCGAACTCGAGCGATTCGGCTCACCCCCTGCCACCGAACCGCACGGCCCGGCCCGAGCTGGGATCGCGCTCACGCACGGCCTGGGAATTGCGTACGGTGACGGCAGATGAAGTTTGCCGCCGTCGAAGTCCTCCTTGTCGCCGTCGTGGGTCTGTTCGCAGCCTGTGGGCCGGTGTCGGTCACGGGCACGGGGCTGGTGGTCACCAATCCCACCGACCCCGCCCGGCCTTTCTTCCACGACCTCGGGACCGTCCGGCGCGGCGAGAAGCGCGAGCACACGTTCGAGCTCGAGAACCGCAGCTCCGAAGAGGTGACGATCCTGTCGGTCCAGGGCCGCTGCGCCTGCACCAAGGTGCGGGTGCTGCGCTGCTTTCCCGCCGGCGGGCCGCCCATCGATGCGAACTTCGAGGCGGACGAGGAGCTCCTGCGCGTCCCTCCGGGCACACGAGTCGAGATGACGATCCGGGTCGACACGACCAAGATCCGCGCCAACGTCGACAAGCTGGCGGTCATGCGCGCGCGCACCTCGAGCTCCAGGACGCCGTTCCTCGACTTCGAGCTGCACATCAAGGGCGAGGCCCCGTTCCTGGTCGACCCGGACGAGATCCGCATCGGCAACATCCCGCGCAGCCACGGCGGCGCGGGCCAGGCGACGATCATGACGGGAGTCGTCGGCGGTCAGGCGATGATCGTCGACGTCATCGAGCACTCCGAGCGCGTCGAGCCGACGCTCGAGTACCTGTTCCTCAACGACGAGCACATCTGGACCCTGACGGCGCGCATCACCGAGAACCAAGAGCTCGGGCCGATCCGCGAGGTCGTGACGCTCTCGACGACGGACGCGAACGGCCAGGGCAACGGCGGCCGGCTCGCGGTCGTCGTCTGGGCCAACGTCGTCGAGGACGTCGTCTTCGAGCCGCGGCGGCTGCAGTTCGCACCCATCGGGGCCGGCGAGGCGGGGACCGTGACGGGGCGCCTGCGCGCGCTCGTGCCGGGCATGTCGTTTCGGCTGCTGCGCGGCGAGGTCGAGGGCGAGGGCGAGGGCGATCTCGCCAAGCACTTCGACGTGCGCTTCGAGTCGGTCATCCGCGGCGGTGGCGAGCGGAGCTTCGAATGGCGCGTGACCGTCGACGCGCGACCCGGCCTCCCCGCCGGTCGCTTCGACGGGATCCTGCGGCTGTTCACCGACGACGCGCAGCACCCGGAGATCCGCGTGTCCTTCTCCGGGGTCGTGCGCTGACCGAGCCGGCACTCCCCCCCCGGACCTTCCGTCAGAACGTGCGCTTGCTCGTGCCCGTCGGGGCGATCCACATCGCGTGCTACCTGACGCTGAACCACGTCCAGCTCGTGCCGTCGCGACCACTGCCGCTCACGGCACTCGATGAAGTCATGCCGTTCTGGACCTGGACGACGTGGCCCTACCTGCTCCTCATCGGACCGGTGACGTGGGCCATCTGCCACGTGCGCGACGGTGACGTCTTCCGCCGCACGCTGCGCGCGTACGCGGTCGCGTTCATCCTGGCGTTTCCCTTCTACGTCGTGATGCCGACCCACTACCCGCGTCCACCGGCGCCGAACGGCACCGGCATTTCGTCGGCGCTGTACCGGCTCTTGGTCCAGGTCGATACGCCCGAGTGCTGCTTCCCCTCGGGGCACGTGATCCTGCCGGTGCTCGCCGCGTGGGCGCTGTGCAGGGATGGGCGCAAGTTCGGGACACCGTTCGCGGTGCTGGTCGCGCTGATGTTGCCGTCGATTCTGACGACCAAGCAGCACTACGCGTGGGACGTCGCGGGGGGGCTCGTGTTGACGGCGATCGGGATCTGGGCGTCGCGGTTTCCCGTGGAGCGTGCGTTGCGGCTGACGGGGTAGCACCGAGCCCGCGGCACTACCCTGTCAGACGTGCCGCGCGCTTCTTGCCGACCTGCACCAGCATTGGAGCTGTCGGCTTCGCGACGAGGTGCTTGGGATCCTGGACCGCCTCACCGTCGAGCTTGACTCCGCCCTGCTGCACGGCGCGGCGCGCCTCGGAGGTGCTCTGGACCAGACCCATGTTCTTCAACAGGTTCCCGATCATCAGCTCGGCGCCCCACGTATCGTCCCACGCGACGACCGCTAGATCGTCCCGTAGCTTCTTGTCGCGCACCTCGTCGTCGAAGGCCTTGGCGGCGGCGCGCGCGGTGTCCGCGTCGTGGAAGAAGCTGGCGATCTCGAACGCGAGCCGCGCCTTCGCCTCGCGCGGGTGACCGGCGAGGAGCTGCGCGATCTCGTCCTCGGGCACACGGGTCAGCTGCGTGAACCAGATCGCCATCGCTTCGTCGTCGAGGCGCATCGTCTGGAACACCATGCTGCGCGCGGAGTCGGTCAGGCCGATCGCGTTCTCGTACGACTTGCTCATCTTGCGCCCGTCGAGGCCGTTGATCAGCGGCGTCGTGAAGACGACCTGACCGCGCTGGCCCTCCTCCTGGTCCTGGAGGCGGCGGCCGACGAGCAGGTTGAAGAGCTGGTCGGTGCCGCCGAGCTCGACGTCCGCGCGGATCTCGACCGAGTCCCAGCCCTGCATCAGCGGGTAGAGGAACTCGTTGATTCCGATGGGCTCGCCAGCCTTCAGCCGGTTCTGGAACGTGTCGCGTTCGATCATCTGCGCGACGGTCATCCGCGTCGTGAGCTGCAGCATGCCCTCGAAGCCGAACTTGTCGAACCACTCGGAGTTGCGCCGCACCTCGGTCCGCTCCATGTCGAGCACGCGCGCCGCCTGATCGGTGTAGGTGACGAGATTGGCCTCGACCTCCTCGCGCGTCAGCACCGGGCGCAGCTTGCTGCGTCCGCTGGGGTCGCCGACCATCGCGGTCGCGTCCCCGACGATCAAGACGATCTGGTGCCCGAGCTCCTGCAGGTCGCGCAGCTTGAGCAGCGGGATCGCATGGCCGACGTGCAGGTCGGGCGAGCTCGGGTCCATCCCGAACTTGACGCGCAGCGGTACGCCGGTCTCCAAGCTGCGCGCGATCCGGGCGCGCAACTCCTTCTCCTCGATCAGATCGACGGTTCCGCGGCGGAAGACGGCGAGCTGCCCGTCGACGCGCGGATCGGTGCTCGTGGCTTCGCTCACTCGTTCGCCCCCGTCGTGGTCCCGGCGGGCTGGCCGGGGAGGAGATCCCTGCTCGCCGCGGCCCCCTCGCCTGCGTCGAGCTCCGCCCAGCTCTGCAGCCACATCTTCCACGCGAGCGGATCGCCGCCCGGCGCGGCCGTGTGACCGAGCCAGCGCAAGCTGGGCACGAGCCGCCGCATCTGGTCGTCGGTGAAGGCGGCGGCGACCGGCGCGAGCAGCCGGAGCGCCTCGTCCTGCTCTTCGGCGGGAATGCGAACGGTGCGCTCGATGATCGGCGGGAGCGTGGGGCTCTCGCGCTGGACGTAGGCGACGAGCTCCTCGGGCGCCACCGGCGTACGTGGCAGGAACGGCGCGAGCTGGACGTGCTCGGCGGACTTCACGCGCACGTGCATCGCGGGGTAGCTCTCGCCCTCGGCGAGCACCACGCCCGAACGCAGCTGCAGCGACCAGCTCGTGCGCGCGGCGAGCGCGCCGGGGCCGGACAGCATCGGGAAGGTGCCGAGCGGAAGCTCGAACGACCCGTTCGGATCGAGCGCGAGCTTCTCGACGTTGCGCACCGCCGTCTTGCGCACACTGCGCCCCTCCTGCCCGTTCGGCCCGATCGTGACGCGCTGCACGCGCAGCGTCGCCGGGCCCGGCCTCAGGGTCAGCGGCGCGGGGTGCGTCGTGGTCCCGCGCAGCACGATGCGCATCGTCGTGTCCGAATCCTTGACCCGCCGCGTGATCAGCTCCAGCTGGAGCGTGTCGACGAACGCCCGGCCGTCGAGCACCTTCTCGAACCCCTCCGCGAGGCGCTCGGCGTCCTCGGTCGTGCGCGGCGGCTGCTCGCCCTCGGCCGCGTCGCGGATCGCCTGCGTCTCGCGCGCCCGGTCGGCGTCGATGCGGGCGCGCAGCTGGGTGAGGATGCGGCGCGCCGTGACATCCTCGCGCTCGTCGACCGCGTCCTTGAGCGCGAGGAATGCGGGCTGGTAATGCGGCGCGACGCCCGCGATGCCAGTGATGCGCGGCTGGGAGTAGGAGGGCGTCGACGTGCTGGCGCAGGCGGCCGCGAGGGCCGCCACGACGATCAAGGTCAGGCAGGGGAATCGCATGGGGATGTCCTTCTCGGGGGGACGAGGGTATCCCCCCCAGGGCGATCCGAAACGGGAAAAACGCCTGGCGAGTGCAGACGCAAGAAGAGCGCGGGAGGGTCTGGCCCCTCCCGCGCTCGTAGTCCTTGGCGACGGTGCCGTCAGTCGGCCGCGCCCTCGGTCGGCGGAGTCTCCGCCGGGACCTCGGCCGCCGGGGCTTCGGCCGCCGGGGCTTCGGCCGCCGGGGCTTCAGCCGCAGGGGCTTCAGCCGCAGGGGCTTCAGCCGCAGGGGCTTCAGCCGCAGGGGCTTCAGCCGCAGGCGCTTCGGCCGCAGGGGCTTCAGCCGCAGGCGCTTCGGCCGGACGCGTGTCGGCGACCGGAGGCGGCTCGTCGCCGCTCTCGGCCTTCATCTGCTCGATCTGCTGCTCGGTGACCGGCGGCAGGTTGAGGTTCTCCTCGAAGTCGGCGTGGACGAACGAGAGGCCGATCTTGCGCTCTTCGATGTCGACGCGGATCACGCGCACCTCGACCTTCTGGCCGGGCTGGAGCAGGTCCTCCGGCTTCGCGTCGCGGTCCTCGGTGATCTCGGAGATGTGCAAGAGACCCTCGAGATCGTTCTCGAGTTTCACGAACACGCCAAAGTTGGTGATCTTCGTGACGTAGCCGGAGAGCAGGTCGCCAACGTGGTAGTTGTTGGGAATCTCCTCGTGCCACGGATCGGGGCTGAGCTGCTTGCGGCCGAGCGCGATGCGCTTCTTCTCCTTGTCGACCGACAGCACGACGCACTGCATCTTGTCGCCCTTCTTCACCATCTCGGAGGGGTGCGAGACCTTCTTGGTCCAGCTCATGTCCGAAACGTGCAGGAGGCCGTCGATGCCCTCCTCGATCTCGACGAACGCGCCGTACGAGGTGAGGTTGCGGACCGTGCCCTCGATGACGGTGCCGACCGGGTAGTGCTCTTCGACCAGGTCCCAGGGGTTCGTCTCGGCTTGCTTCATGCCGAGCGAGATCTCCTGCTTCTGGTGGTTGTACTCGAGCACGACCACTTCGACGCCGTCGCTAGGCTTGACGAGCTCGGAGGGATGGTTGATGCGCCGCGTCCAGGACATCTCGGAGATGTGGACGAGACCCTCGATGCCTTCCTCGAGCTTCACGAAGGCGCCGTACGACATGATGTTGACGACGCTGCCGGAGTGCTTGGAGCCGACCGGGTAGCGCGCCTCGACGCCCTCCCACGGCGATGCCGACTTCTGCTTGAGACCGAGCGCGATGCGCTCGCGGTCGAAGTCGACGCGCAGCACCTTGACCTCGATCTCCTGATCGAGCTCGACCATCTGCGAGGGGTGGTTGATGCGCCCCCACGACATGTCGGTGATGTGCAGGAGCCCGTCGATGCCGCCCAGGTCGACGAACACGCCGAAGTCGGCGATGTTCTTGACGACGCCCGTGCGGATCTGGCCTTCCTCGATGTCCTTGAGGAGATGCTCTTTCTGCTTCTGCCGCTCTTCTTCGAGCAGCTTGCGGCGCGAGATGACGATGTTCATCCGCTCCGGATCGATCTTGATGATCCGCGCGCGGATCGGCTCGTCGATGAAGTCGGAGATGTCGTGCGTGCGGCGCAGGTTGACCTGGCTCGCCGGGAGGAACACGTTGACGCCCTCGACGTCGACGAGCAGTCCACCCTTGATCTTGCGCTGAACGACGCCCTGGACCTCGTCACCCTCTTCGTACTTCGTCGAGACCCGCTCCCAGGCGCGCAGCCGGTCGGCGCGGCGCTTGGAGAGCATCGACATGTCGTACTCGTCGAGCCCTTCGAAGAAGACTTCGAAGTCTTGCCCGGCGACCGGCATGTCCTCCCCGAACTCGGAGAGCGGGATGTGGCCTTCGGCCTTGCCGCCGACGTCCATCACGACGAGGCCAGTGCGCTCGTCGACGGAGTCGACTTTCGCGATCACGATCTGTCCTGGGTGGACGTCGCTGATCGACGCGTTCAGGGATTCGGTGAGCTCCTCTTCGGAGATACCGCCGAGACTTTCAGTGAGCCTTCGCTCGAGTTCTTCGGGGTCTAGCTCGTACTGCCGTACTCGGCGGGACGCGAGTGCCATGAGGAATGGGTTCTATCTAAGGGTTGATGGGGCTCCGGATGAGCGCTCTGGAGGCCGACTGGGCCTCCGGCGGGACCTCTCGCCCGGAGAATAAGGGAGACGAGTCTAAGGTCGGGGGGGAGGTGGTCAACCTCCGAGTGGCGCTTGTCTACCCTCTCCACACCCATGAAGGCGTTCCTACTGCTCCCCCTCGCCGCCTGCGCCGTCCCCACGCCGTCCCTCCGCATCGTCTCCTATAACATCCACCACGGCCGCGGTGCCGACGGCGAAATCGATCTCCGGCGCACCGCAACCGTGCTCGCCGCGCTCGAGCCCGACGTCGTGCTGTTGCAGGAAGTCGATCAGGCGACAGGCCGCTCGGGCGGCGTCGACCAGGCGCGCGAGCTAGGCGCGCTCCTCGGAATGCACTCGACCTTCGGCCCCCACCGCCCCTACGACGGCGGCGCGTACGGGCTCGCCGTGCTCACGCGTTCGCCGCCGATCGCGACGAACCGAATCGATCTGCCGCCCGGGCCGGCCGCGATCGCGGCCCTCGCGGTACGGATCGAGGCCGGGGCGCTGGAGCTGATCGCCTGCAGCGCACACCTGTTTCGCTCCGACGAGCAGAAGCAGGCGCAGGCGCGCGCTCTGATCGCGGCTCTGGAGAGGCTCGCGCCGCGCGGCACGCCAGTCGTCGTGGGTGCGGACCTCAACGCCGAGCGCGGGTCCGCGGTCCTCGCCTGCTTCGCATCGGGTTGGAGTCACGCGGAGGAGGCGCGGCCGACCTTTCCCTCCGCGGCGCCGACGCTCGAGATCGACTTCGTGCTCTGGAGTCCGCCGGACGCCTTCGTCGCGCGGCGCAGCCTCGTCGCGGATGGCCCGGCGGCGTCGGATCACCGCGCGCTCCTGGTCGAGCTCACTCCCCTACGAGCGAGCCGACCGTCCCCGCCTCGAGCTGCGCCAGCCGTTCCTCGATGACGGCGCGACACTGCTCGAGCGCGTCCTTGGCGCGCGGGTCGATCGGAGCACCGAACGCGAGTTCGAGCCGTCCGGCACGCGGGAGCTTGCGTCCCGGGGGCCATGCGGTGAACGAACCGCGGATCGCGCACGGCACGATCGGCACGCGCGCTCGCCGCGCGGCCAAGAGGGCGCCCCCCTGGAACTTGCCGATGCTGCCGTCGCGCGTGCGCGTGCCCTCGGGAAAGATCGTCATCGCGTCCCCCTGGCGCAAGTGCGCGACCGTCTCGCGCAGGGCGCGGTGATCGCCGCGACCGCGGTCGATCAGCACGGAGCCGCAGTGGCGCATGATGAAGCCCAGCACGCGGCTCTTGGCGAGCGAGGCGCGCGCGACGAAGCCGACGTGGCGCTTGCGCAGCGCCTCCGCGATCAGCGGGATGTCGAGGTAGGACTGGTGGTTGGAGACGATCAGGACTCCGCCGCTGGGAACGTGCCCGGTGTCGTAGGCGCGCATGCGCCAGATCCAGGTGTAGCCGAGGTGCACCCAGAACATGAGGAAGCGATAGGTCAGGCCACGTTCGACGCGCACGTCGAACGCACGCTCCTCGACGGCGGGCGCAGGCGGCTGGGGCGGCTCCCCGCCGCCGCGCACGATGGCGAGCATGCGCGCGACGACCTCGTCCGGCCGCATCGCATCCGTCTCGATGCGCCGCGCGTCCTCGGCCTCGCGCAGCGGCGAATCGGCACGCGAGCTGTCGAGCGCGTCGCGGTGCTCGAGGTCCTTCTCGTACTCGTCGGCGGCCTCGAGCCGTCCTTCCTCGCGCGCACGCCGCTCGGCGCGCGTGCGCGGAGTCGCCACGAGGAAGAACTTGAAGTCGGCGGAGGGGAACACGACCGTCGTGGTGTCGCGCCCCTCGGCGACGGCGCCGCCGCCGGCGGCGATCGCGCGCTGGTGCGGCACGATCGTCGCACGCACGCTCGAGTGCGCGGCCACGGCCGAGACGTGCGCGGTCACCTCCTGGGAGCGGATCGCGGGCTCGCCCGGCTCGCCGTCGATCGTGATCCGGCTGCCCGCGTCGAAGTCCAGCTCGATCTCGTCCGCCACTCCCCCACACGCGGGGCCATCGGCCGGGTCGATCCCGCGCCGCAGAACGACGAGGGTCACCGCGCGGTACATCGCGCCCGTGTCGAGGAAGGGCAAGCCGAGCTCAGTGGCGAGCGCGCGTGCCACGGTGCTCTTGCCGGAGGCGGCGGGTCCGTCGATGGCGATGATCATGGGTGGGCCGGTGGCGAGTTGCGGATCTTAGTGGGGTGACGCCGGCGATCAACCAGGGGATCATGGCAGGATGATCACGATCGCCATCGGCCTCGCCTCGCTGCTCCTGCCCCCCGCGCAGGACGCCCCGCCCACCGCGCAAGGGCAACCCGCCACCAAGGCGCCGCCCGCGCTCGAAGTCCACTTCCTGGCCAACGAGGGCTTCCTGCTCCGCGCTGGCGAGCAGGCACTCCTGATCGACGCTTTCCTCGAGAAGCCCTACGGATTCTATGGAGCGCTGTCGGACGGGACGCGCGAGAAGCTCCTGGCGGGCGCGGCGCCGTTCGCGGACATCGACCTGGCCCTGGTCAGCCACGCCCACGGCGATCACCTGCAGACGGGGATCGCCGCGCGGTTCCTCGAGGCGTCCGCCGAGACGCTGCTCGCGTCCTCGCCCCAGGTCGTCGACGCGGTCGCCAAGGCCCTGGGGCCGGACTCGAAGGCCAACGCGCGGCTCGTGCCGCTCCGGCCCGAGCCGACGCGCACGCGCGAGTACGCGCACGCCGGCATCGAGATCGAGCTCCTCTGGCTCCCCCACGGCGGCGCGCGCTGGAAGGACATGCAGCAGCTCGGACACGTGATCGAGATCGGCGGCTTCCGCGCGCTGCACCTCGGCGACGCCGACTTGGATCCGGCCCACTTCGCGCCGTACGCCAAGCAGCTCACCGACTTTGACGTGTGCTTCGTTCCGTACTGGTACTTCGAGTCCGATGCGGGGCGGAGCATCATTGCCAAGCACCTGCGGGCGCGACTCGTCGTCGCCATGCACGTCCCGCCGGTCGAGGTGGAGGCGGTGCGAGAGAAGCTCACGCCCGCGTACGCGGACGTCGTGGTCTTCGGCCGCGAGCTCGACGTCAGGCGGCTGGAGCCGCGCAAGCCGGCGACCGACGACGACCGCTGAGCCTCAGAGCAAGCGCAGCGGGCTGGAGCCCAGGCGCGAGCAGTGAGCGCCGACGTCGCTCGCGCCCACGACGACGCAGTCGCGCTCGCCGCCAAACGCATCCAGGACGATCCAACGCGGACCGCCCTCGACCTGCACGTCCTGGAATCGGTGCGCGTGCCCGCACACGAGCAGGGCCACCTCGCGCTCTGCGGCGAGCGCCCGGCACGCGTTCTCTTGCATCGCCTTGCGCGGGGCGGGCTTGGCGGGGACGGCACGTCGCGACGCCGCGCGTAGGCCCGCGGCCAGTCGACGCTTGACGAAGAATGGCAGGCGCCGCAGCGCGCCCTTGGTAACGCGCGCGCGCAGGACGAACTTGAGCCGCTGGTAGGAGCGATCTTCGGTGCACAGCTCGTCGCCATGCACGACCAGCGCCCGCGCGCCGTCCGGCAGCGCGGCGACGAGGCCCTCGGGCCACACGTGCGCCCCGGTCCAGGCCTCGAAGAAGCCATCGAGGAGGAAGTCGCGGTTGCCGTGCAGGACGTCGACGCGCGTGCCGCGCCAGCTCAGTCGCTTGAGCGCGTCCAGGACCGGAATGGTGCCCGCGAGCCGCACCTGCTCGTGCCCGACCCAGGCGTCGAAAAGGTCGCCGACGATCACGAGCTGTGGAACGTCGGACAGGCGGTCGAGCCATTCGACGAATGCGTCGACGCCCGCGCCTCCGGTAGGCGCGAGGTGCAGATCGCCGATCACGAGCGTGCCCGCCGGAATCGCGAGCGGATCCATTAGTTCCCCTCGCCCTGCACTTCGATCCCGTAGTCGCGGCACTTCTCCCAGAGGACCTTGCGCGAGATGCCCAGGAGCTCGGCCGTCTGCGACCGGTGCCCGCCGGTCAGCTCGAGCACGTGCCGGATGTGGGCGATCTCGGCCTCGCGCGCGACCTCGCGGATCGGCCGCACCGCGTCCGGCACCTCCGTCGCCCCACGCCAACGCGGGTCCTGCGGCAGGAGGTCCTCGGCCGAGAGCTCGTCGCCGTCGCCCGCGAGCGCGATCGCGCGCTGCACGGCGTTCTCGAGCTCGCGCACGTTGCCTGGCCAGGGGTAGCGCTCGAGCATCTTCATCGTCGAGCGCGAGAGCTTGTAGCCGCGCCCCGCTCCGTGGCGCTCGATCATGTGCTGCACGAGCAGCGGCACGTCGCCCTGGCGCTCGCGCATGGGTGGCAGCTGCACCGGCACGACGTTGACCCGATAGAAGAGGTCCTCGCGGAAGCGACCCTCGCGTACGAGCGAACGCAGGTCGACTTTCGTCGCGACGACCACGCGGAAGTCGGCCGTGCGCGTCGTCTCGCCGCCGAGCCGCTCGAAGCTCTTCTCCTGCAGGACGCGCAAGAGCTTGACCTGCATGGCGAGCGGCATGTCGTCGATGTCGTCGAGGAACAGCGTTCCGCGGTCGGCGAGCTCGAAGCGTCCCTTGCGGTCCTTGCGCGCGTCGGTGAACGCGCCCTTCTCGTGGCCGAAGAGCTCGGCCTCCAAGAGGTTCTCGGGGAGAGCCGCACACGAGATCGCGACGAACGGTCCCTCGCTGCGCCCGCTCTCGCCGTGCACGGCGAGAGCGATGCGCTCCTTGCCCGTGCCGCTCTCGCCTTGAATCAAGACGGTCGCCTCCGACGGCGCGACGGTGCGCACGCGCTCGAAGACCGCGGCCATCGCCTCCGACGCGCCGACGACGTTCTCGAACGCCTCGTTCTTGCGCAGCCGCCCGCGCAGCTCGCGGTTCTCGGCTTCGAGGTCGCGTACGCGCCCGAGGGCGTCGACGCGCCTCACCAGCGCCTCGTTGTGGAAGGGCTTCTGTACGTAGTCGACCGCGCCCATGCGCATCGCCTCGACCGCGTTGTCGACCGTCGCGTAGCCCGTCATCAGAATCACGGGTCGCGCCGCGTCGAGCTCGACGGCGCGCTCGAGCACCGCCATCCCACCTTCCCCCGGCATGCGAATGTCCGTGATCACGACGTCCGGATCGGACTCGAGGGCGTCGAGCGCCGAGCGCGTGTCGGTCGCGCCGATGACCTCATGCCCAGCCTCCTCCAGAGCGTCACGCAGCGTGACGAAAATCGTGACCTCGTCTTCGGCCAGCAGGATCTTCACACCGGGTCGATCACGACGTGGCGGTCGCCGCCCGCCGCCGAGGCGGACGTCTGCGCCTCCTCGGCCGACTGCAGCATCGCATCGAAGAAGAGCGTCGCGCCACCGTCGTTGTGCGAGGCGCCGACGGAGAGCGTGATCTGGATCGTGCGCCCCTCGTTCGCGAAGTCCATCGCGCGCGCGCCCTCGAGCAGCCTGCGCGCCATGATGTCGAGCCCCCCGGCCCCCGTGTGCGGAATGACGGCGAGCAAGCGATCGTCCGCCAGGCGCCCGAGGAAGTCCGAGCTGCGTGTCGACGACTTGAGCAGAGCGACGGCCGCGTCGAGGATCTCCTCTTTCGCCTCGTAGCCGTACAGGTCCCGCAGGTGGCCGAGCCGGTCGACCGCGATCAGCATGCAGCCGATCGGATAGTCGTAGCGCTGGGCGCGGTTGAACTCCACCCGCATCAGATGCTGGATCTGGGCGAGGGAGAAGAGGCTGCGTTCGGACGGGTTGATCGGGGAGGATTGTTCGGACATTTCGACCCCGCTTGTAGCCTATCCGGAGCCCGGAGTCACCGCTCAGCACGCGCCAGTGGGTGAATCCAGTGGGTGAATCCGGCCCTCCGAGCCGCCCGCGACGGCCCGAATCCCGATCAGCTCCCACCGCCGAGCCAGCGGTCGATCATGCCGTCGAAGCTGAAGTCGTAGTTGACGCGCATGAGCATCGCGATCGCGACCAGGATCAAGGTGTAGACGAGGATCGCGATCAGGTTGGCGACGAGGAAGGCCGCGCCGCCCTTCGCCGCGCCGCGCGCCCGGCGCGACGCGCCTTTGATCCCACGCTGCAGCGGCATCATCAAGAGGTCTCGCTCGAGCCGGCCCGTGCGCTCGAGCACGCGCGGGTCGTCGCCAGGCACGCCGCTCTTCGCGAGGATCTCGCGCGCGCACGCATCCGCGTCGAACTCGCCGCCCAAGACCGACTCCTGCCAGCGCCGCGCGACCTTCTTGTCCGCGATTCCCAGCTCCACGAGGAGTCCCGCACGCATACGGTTCCAAGCGCGCTCCTCGTCGCCGAGTACCGGTCGCGCCGCGGTCGCCGACGCGCTCGGCGCGGACGGTGCCGGCGCTGCGTCCGGCACGGCGAGCAGCGGATCGTCGGGCGGGATCTCCTCGAGAACCGCCGCTTCCTCGCGACCGAACACGAGCACGGCTCCGGCCCACTGCACGGTGTCGCCGTTCTCGAGCGCCGCCTCCTCGAACACGCGTCCGTTGAGCAACGGCGTCGTCGCCGCTCCGACGTGAATGAACTTCGGTGGGTTGGTCCAGAGCTGCAATTCGTCACCGTTCGCATCCGGAACCGCGACGTCGGCATCCGCCGGTCCGAAGCGCAAGAGCGCGCCCGTGAGCGTGTGTCGTTTGCGGTCCCCGTCGAGGGTGACGTCGATCCAAGATTCGGCCATGACGATACTCGTGCGTTGACGGGAAGCGAAGCACCCCCGGCACGGTCCCGCGACCGTGCATGTCTCATTCTCGCAGGCGCCCCGTCAGGCGACCCACTTGCTCGGTGCCGAGCCAGCTTTCTTGTCCTGAGTCAAGGTGCCTTCTTCCGTATACGTGCCGCAACGTTTTCCGTCACTGGCGACTCCACCGGCACTATACTTGTGTACCTGCCCCACGACCACCTCGCCGACCAACGCACCTGGATCCATTTTGAAGCTCGGACTGCACCAAAACGCACGCATGGAGCAGCGGCTGGTCCAGTCGCCGCAGATGATCCAGGCGATGCAGATCCTGCAGCTGTCCGCGCTGGATCTTCAAGAGCGAATCGAGCAAGAACTCATCGAGAATCCGTTTCTCGAAGTGAGCGAGCCCGACGGCGCGGACAAGGATGCGCCCGAGGCCGAGGATCCGCGCCGCAAGGATGCGGAAGCGGGCGAGTCCGACGGGCTCGAGAACATGCTCGACGAGCTCGAGCGCTACGAGCGGGACTTCGGTGACGGACCCCGTACCCGCATCGCCTCCGGCGAGGACGGGGACAAGAAGTACGAGGCGATGCAGAACGCCCAGGCGCTTCCCGAGACGCTGCCCGAAGCGCTCCTGCGGCAGATTGCGCTCCTCAATTCGAGCGAGCGCGAGCGGGCGATCCTCGAGTACCTGATCTGGTCCCTCGATGCGCGCGGCTACCTGCACACGACGTACGAGATCCTCGCCAACGAGGTGAGTCGCGACCTCCCCGAGCCGGTGTCCGTCGACGAGATCGAGCTCGCGATCGCGCGCCTGCGCTCGGTGACCCACGCCGCGATCGCGGCGCGGGACCTGCGCGAGTGCCTCCTCCTGCAGCTCGACGAGCGCGGGATCGACCAGCCCCTCGTGCGGTCCCTGATCTCCGAACACCTCGGCGACATCGAGTCCAACCGCCTGCCGCGCATCGCCAAGGCGACCGGACGCTCGATCGAGGACATCAAGGCGGGAATCGAGTCGATCCGCACGCTCGACCCGATCCCGGGCGCCGAGTACGGCGAGTCGGTCACCACCGTGATCACTCCGGACGTGATCGTCGAGGAGATCGATGGCGAGTACGTCGTGCGCCTCGACCGCGAGCGCACACCGGACCTGACGGTCAGCCCGATCTACCGCAAGATGCTTCAGCAAGCCGAGCGCGGCGACGGCGTGCGCGAGTGGGTCAAGAAGCGCCTCGAAACGGCACGCTGGTTCATCGATGCGGTGCAGCAGCGCCAGAGCACCCTGCAGCGCATCGCCGAGGCCGTCTTCGTCCACCAGCGCGACTTCCTCGACCGCGGCGTCTCCGGCCTGCGCCCCCTGCGGATGCAGGAGGTCGCCGACGAGGTCGGCGTGCACATCTCCACCGTCTCGCGCGGCGTCTCCGGCAAATACGCTCAGACGTCACGGGGCATCTTCCCGCTGAAATTCTTCTTCACCGGCGGCACAGCCAAGGCGACGGGCGAGGTCACGAGCCAGATCAGCATCAAGGAGCGCATCCGCGAGCTCGTCCAGGACGAGGACAGCAAGAAGCCCCTCTCCGACGACCAGCTCGCCGCCAAGCTCGAGGAGAGCGACGGCATCAAGATCGCCCGCCGGACCGTGACGAAGTACCGCAAGGCCCTGGGGATCGCGTCCTCGAGCCAGCGCCGGACGTATTGAGCCTGCGTCGCGGGTGCCGTACGCTGTTCGGCCCAGAAACTCGAGCGGAACGACGCGACATGACGGTCAAGGCCACGGAACTGCGCAAGGGCATGGTCCTCCAGAAGGACGGAGACCTGCTCCTCATCACCGACTACAGCCACGCGACGCCGGGCAACTGGCGCGCGATCATCCAGGTCAAGACGCGCAGCCTGATGAGTGGCTCGACGGGCCAGTTCCGCCCCGCGGCCGGCGACCAATTCGAGACCGCCTACCTCGATAAGAGGCAGTGCCAGTACCTCTACCAGGAGGGCAACGGCGACCGCGTTTTCATGGACAACGAGTCCTATGAACAGTTCCAGCTCCCCGAGGATTCGACGGGCGGCAAGATGGCGTTCGTCAAGGAGAGCGACGTCATCGAGATCACCTTCCACGAGACGACGGCGATCGGCATCGAGCTGCCGACCAACGTCGTGCTCGAGGTGACCGAGTCCGAGCTAGCCGTAAAGGGCAACAGCGCAACGGGCGTCAAGAAAGACGCGGTGCTCGAGACGGGACACAAGCTCAAGGTCCCGATGCACATCAACGTCGGCGAGAAGGTGAAGGTGAACACCGACACCGGCGAGTTCATGGGACGCGCGCAGGAGTGAAGCGCGGGGTGTTCGTGTGAATCGGTGGACCAACCGATTCACACGAACACCCCGCGCTTCACTCCCGATAGTACACTTCGAGATCCAGGTCGCGTCCCTCCATCGTTACGGGGAAGCGCATCATCAGCCGGCAGTCTTCCTTCAGGAACGCGCGAAACGCCGCCCGTTCCGGCGCGAAGCGCCCCGTCCACTTGCCGAAGAAGTCGGGTCGCACGACGAGCCACATCGGCCGCCCGCGCCGCGCCCACAGCGCGTAGTTGTCGACGCTGTAGCGATCCGCCCAACCCGCCGTGCGCGGTTCGCGCAGATTCGTCGATCCCGGATCGAGGTAGAAGTCGGCGAGGCCGGCCTGCATGCCGAGAATCACGTCGCCCGGATGGTGTTGGTTCCAGACGTAGCCGTACGCTTCGCGCCAACGCGAGCGCTCGCCCATGCGAACGGTGAAGTAGAGCCCGGTCTCCGCCGCGGTGGGCAGGACGACCAGCGCCGCGAACCCGAGCGACGCCAGCCGCCCGCCGCGCGCGAGCGTGGCCACCGGCCACGCGGCGAGCAATGCGATCCAGGGCATCAGGACGAAGGCGTACTGAGCGGTGACCTGCGCGAAGAGGCCGACGGTCGCCACCGCGGCGAGACCGATCACGACGACCCAGGTGCACAGCACCCCCCCGTAGCTGCGCGAGCCGAAGGCCTGGACGATCCCGCACACCGCGGCGACGCCGAGCAGGGGCGTCACGAAGAAGCCGGTGCTCTTCACGAAGTGCGCCAGCTGTGAGACGACGCCGAACTCCTGCTTCTTCGCGAGGTAGTCGCGCAGGGCGCCGACGACCCAGGGCGATCCGACCAAGATCGCGACGAGTCCCGTTCCGATCAGCACCTTCAGGGCACGGCGCGCCTCGGGACCCGGCCGGTGCCCGACGAGCGCTGCACCGATCGGCGCGACGATCAGCGCGAGCAGGAGGACCGCGCTCTGCAGGTGGAAGCCAATCCCGGCCGCCGTCACCAGCGTCCCCAGGAGGACGCTGTGGACGCGCCCGCGGACGAGCCCGCGCAGGACGAGTCCTCCCCCCACCAGGCCCGCCGCCTGCGCGAGGGTGTAGGCGCGCGCGTTCTGCGACCAGTAGATCTCCCACGAGCTGATGGCGACCAGGAGCGCCGCGAGGGCCGCCCGCTTACCGCCAGCGACCGGGCGGAAGGCCCAGTACGTGAGCGGAATTGCCAGCCAGCCGGCCAGCGCGGGGAGGAAGCGCAGGGAGAACTCGTCCGCCAGCCCTCCGAACGCCAGGACCGTGAGGCGGATCAGAGCGTACCCAGGGGCGTTGTAGGAGAGCTCGGCGTGGGTCGCGTCGGCGAGGGTCAGGGCCTCGTCGTACCACAGGCTCCAGTGCCCCAGGCGCCAGAAGCGCGCGAGCCCCAGGGCGAGTGCAAGAATGAGCCAGAGGCCGCCGCCATCGGCGCCGGCCCCCTCCTCGGATGCGCGCCAGGCGGCGCGCGGGTCCTCTTGGTCGCTTTCGGACATGGTCGCTCAAGCAGGGTTCCAAACCGAGCCGACGAATTCCACGGTCCGCCGCCCAGCGCTTGCGGCACCGCTCCCCTCTGCCTCAGAATGCGCACACGATGCCGAACCAAAGAACCCTCATCGGTCTGCTGGCGCTCGCTGCCCCGCTCCTCGCGGGCTGCCGCGCGCAGGGCGTATCGCTGGCCACCTACCCCGCCGGGGCGAACGTGGTCGTCGACGGCGAGGAGTCGGGATTCGTGACCCCCTGCGTCCTCGACCTCGACGCTGGCAACTCGCGCCAGATCGCCTTCGAGCTGCCGGGCTACACGACCGCGACGCGCATCCTGGTCGACCGCGGCCGGCGCGAGCTCGTCTACTGGCGCGACTCCACGGTGCACTACAACACCTGGAGCTTCCCGGTCTGGCTGAACTTCGAGGACTTCTTCTACCCGTACAAGGATCGCGGCGGGAAGATGCCCGGGCGCGTGTTCGTGCGCCTGCGGCGCGAGGCCGACGCGGACCGATGAGCGAGCCTCGTCCGGCGGTCTTCCTCGACCGCGACGGCACGATCAACCGCGAAGTCGACTACCTTTCGCGGGTCGAGGACTTCGAGCTGCTGCCGGGCGCCGGAGAAGCCCTGCGCGCACTGCAAGACGCGGGGTTCCTGTTGGTCGTCATCACCAACCAGAGCGGCATCGCGCGCGGGATGCTCGACGAGGCGCGGCTGGAGGAGATCCACGGGGAGATGGCACGGCAGCTCGACGCGTTCGGCGTCGTGCTCGACCACGTCGGCCACTGCCCCCACCATCCGGACTGCGGCGAGCGCGTGGAGTGCAACTGCCGCAAGCCGCAACCCGGGCTTCTACTGGAAGCGACGCGGGTGCTCGAGATCGACTTGACGGAGAGCTACTGCGTCGGGGATTCGCTGCGCGACTTGACCGCGGGCGAGGCGCTCGGGGTGCGTGGGATCCTCGTGGGGACGGGGAAGGGTGAGGCGCAGGAACGGACGGCGCGGGAAGCCGGTCGAACGATCGAGCCGTTCGTCGCGGACCTGGCGGCCGCCTCGCGCTGGATTCTGGCGCAACGTGTGCCCTCCTGAGGGAGGTCCTCTCCCCTCAGCAGAACGCGCGCACTTCACACCCTCGCGCGACCCCTTGTCGATCACGAGTGTCACCGGGTCCACGGAGCGGTCGACCGCGACGACCTGAGCGTCGATCACCGGCATCGTGAGGAGGTCTTCTACCTTCGATCGGGTTCCCGGCCCTGCGTACGGGAACTCCGGCGGTGCATGGCTCTCGGGCACCGGTGGCTCCGCCGAGCCGCCGGTACGGAAGCGGGTCAACTTCCGCACGCCGTGCCCGATGAACACGTGAATCTCACCGTACCAGGCGATCGACGTGCGGCACAGCGCAACGCCTTCCGCAGCCTGGATCGAAGACTCGCCCTCGAAGTCCGGCACCAGGGCCAAGTGAAAGAGACCGATGTCGGGGTTGATCCCGGGCGTCAGAAACGGGAGGAGCTCGAGATGGTAGCCAGCCGGCACGTCGCGAACGGGAGTCTGCAGGACCCCGATCGTGGACGCGACGAGGAGCCTCGGCGGGACGAAGCTCACGACCCGAAGATCGCCGATCGCAACCGCTCCTGCGTCTCCGTGCTCCCCGGATGCGGCGCGATCCCATCCGCCTCCAACGCGAGCCCGAGCCGGCGCAGGTACGCCGCCACCGGAATGCGCAAGGATCCCTCGACGTAGCGATCGAACAGCTTGCCGACGTCACGCCCCGCGAGATCGCTCGCGATCCCCGCGACCTCCAGCGACGTGTACGCCTCGTCCGAGTTCCCGAACTGGATGTACAGGATCTGCAGCAGATCCTGAATCGAATGTCGTCCGCGCGAGCCGGAGCGAATCTCCACGTCGAGCAAGAGCCCCATGTATAACCCGCCGCCGTACAGGAGCCCCGTCTCGGCCGCCTTGTCCCGTCCCGCCGACGCCAGCGAACGCCGGCCCGCACGCAGCGCGTAGTTGCCGTAGCTCCTACCGAGCATCTCGAGCAGGGTCCCCTCGTCCGCGATCCCCGCGCGCGCGAGCAGCATCATCGCCAAGTAGTCGGTCACGCCCTCCTGGAACCACTCTGCCTCCGAGTTCGCGCGACGGATCGCGACGCCGATCCACATGTGCAACAGCTCGTGCAGACACACGTGCGCCCAGGTCGCGTCCGCCGCGGATGGCGGCTGGGCGAAGACCATGCTCATGCCACCGACGTGACCGGCGCCGCCGGAATAGTCGGCCATGTTCGCGACGACGATGTAGCGCTGCCCCGGGGCGTCGCCGCCGAACAGGACCGTCGCCTCGTACAGCGCGGCCTCGAGCGTCTGAACCATGCGCGGCGTCGAGTCGCGCAGGTCGTCGCCGACCGCGAGGAGCACCTCGACACCGGCCGCGCGGACGCGCTCCTCGCTGTGCTCGCCGACCAGCAGGCAGGCGCGCGTCAGCTGCTCGAAGGAACGCACGACGTAGCGCTCCTCGTTCAGACCGGCGTCGGCGTCCTCGGCAGCCGGCGCCGGCTCCCACGAGGTCGAAACGATCCAGTCGTCGGGCAGCTCGAAGCGCACCAGCGCGCGCTCGAGATTGGGCGGCGCGAGGAAGAGCGTCTGGGTCGCGACGTACGTGCAGTCGTCGCGCAAGTAGGTCGCCTCGTCCAAGCCGAAGGGCCACTCGTGGTCCTCGTGATCGAGCCGCACCTCGTACGAGAGGTGCACGCGCCGCGCACGGTCACGCAAGCGGTACTTCCCGCGCCCGCGGTGATCGACGCGCACCGGCTTTCCGTCCGGATCGGTAACGGCGAGGTCCTTGATCCAATGCGCCCAGCCCGCCTCGAAGTCGTTCGCGCCAATAGGGGACACGAGCAGCGTCCGCCCATCGACCGCCAAGTCGGCCTCGACCCGCACCGTGCGGCGCTGCGCGTCCGAAAACGTGACGCGGTACTCGCCGCGCTCCGCCGCCGACCCGATTGGGACGAGCAGAGGCAGCCAGAGGAGCGCTTGCAGGGCCAGGATCCGCATCATCGGGCCAAACGAGGATTACCGCATTCAGGATTGCCGCGGTCAGGCTTACCGCATTTGCCGGGCGATGGGGACCATTCGATCGGGATCCCCCCAAAACTCGTACATGCCCCGGATCCGGGTGCCGGTCGCAGTACGATCCAACCATGAGCCTCATGTCCTCCCCCCTGGCGCTCACCGCGATCCTCTGCTGCGCCGCTTGTGCCGCCACACAGACCTCGCGCTCCGACACGGCCTCCGCTCGCCTCCAGCAGCTCTTCTCCGAGGAGTGGGAAGCGCGCTTGGCGGACGACCCGCTGCTCGCGACGGCGGTCGGCAGGCGCGGCGCGGGCGAGCTGCCATCCGTTCGCCCCGAGGGCCTCGCGCGCCGCGCCAATGCGGCCGAGAGGCTCCTCGAGCGCCTCGGCGAGATCGACCCCGACCGCCTCGGCGGCGCGGACCGCGTCAGCTACGCGGTGTTCCGCGGCCCGCGCGAGATGCCCTTCGAGACGGCAGCCGACTACGAGGCGTATATCGCACGCATGCACGCCTTCCCCGACTGGGTCGAGCAGCACGTGGCGAACATGCGCGCCGGTCTCGCACGCGGCATGTGCCTGCCGCGCGTCGTGCTGCAGGGCTACGGCGGAACCGCGTCGGCGCACGTGGTCGATGACCCCGAGAAGAGTCTGTTCTACGCGCCGTTCCAAGAGTTTCCCGACTCGCTGCCGGCGAGCGCACGCACGCGCCTGATCGCAGATGGGCGCGCGGCGATCGAGAACGGCGTCGTGCCCGGCCACGCCGCGTTCCTGCGCTTCCTCGAGGACGAGTACGTGCCCCGAACGCGCGAGACGCTCGCGTGCTCGGAGCTGCCGGATGGCCGCGCGTACTACGACTGGCTCGTGCGTCATTTCACGACCCTCGAGATCAAGCCCGAGGAAGTGCACCGCATCGGCCTCGAGGAAGTCGCGCGCATCCACTCCGAGATGCAGGCCGTCATCGACGGCACCGGCTTCGAGGGCGACTTCGCCGCGTTCCTCGAGTTCCTGCGCACCGATCCACGCTTCTACGCGGAGACGCCCGAGGCGCTTCGCCGAAGGGCTCTTCCCGCACCAGATCGAGGGCGTCGCGCTCTAGTGGTGTGATGCAGACATTCGCAGTCGTATCCCGGCCCGCATGCACGCGCCACGGCGTTGCGGCTCCTGCGACCAATCCCAGTATCACCGTATTGGCAGCGAAGTTGCGTCGTCGCCGCGCCTTGTGGCACGCACA
>JAAELL010000031.1 GCA_024226735.1 bacterium
AGCGGCGTGCGGGCCGCGCGTGACGACGCGGAAACCGGGCGCAAGCAACAGCTCGAAGCCGCGCGATCGGAGCAGAACTCGATCACGGGTGCCGCCCGCGCCGAATGCGAAGACGAAATCGTTCGCGCACGTTCGGAGATCGAGGCCTCGCTCGACGAAGCACGCACGACGCTCGAAGCCGCTTCGCGGGACCTCGCGAGGGTCGCGGCCGAACGCATCCTGGGACGGCCGCTCTCATGACGAACTCCCTTTGCCCAACGCTCGCTTCCCTTCGCAAGCTGGCCTCATACACACTTGCGTTGCTGCTGGTTTCCGCGCCCGCACTGGCGGGCGGTGGGGCGGACGAGGAGGGCAAGACCGCCGAGCTCATCTGGCAGGCGATCAACCTCGCGATCCTTCTCGCGGTGCTCTTCTTCGCCGCCCGCAAACCCATCAAGGCCTACTTCGCCGATCGCCGCCAAGAGATCCAGAGCGACATCCAGAAGGCCGACCAGCTGCTCGCCGAGTCGCGCAGGCAATTTTCCGAGTGGCAGGGCAAGCTCGCCGAGCTCGAGCAGCAAGTGGCGACCATCCGCGACGAGACGCGGCAGCGCGCACAGGACGAGGGCGAGCAGATCATCGCCGCGGCCCACGACAGCGCCGAGCGCATCAAGACCGACGCCGTTGCGGCGATCGACCAGGAGCTGCGCCGCGCCCACACCGAGCTGCGTGAAGAAGCCGCCACGCTGGCCATCGATCTCGCGCAGGGCATGCTCAGCGATCAAATCGACGACCGCGACCGCGACCGCCTGATGGACGAGTTCATCATGAGCGTCGAACCCGGCTCGAACGGACAGGGGAGGTAGCGGTGCCGAGTTCAGCCGCAGCACGACGCTATGCGCGGGCATTGTTCCAGATCGCCAAGGAAGACCGTCGGCTGAGCGAAGTCGGTGGTGAGCTCGACACGCTCGCGGCGTTGCTCGACGAACACGAGGAGCTGCGCCGTGCGTTGCTCACGCCGCTTCATCCGGCAAAGGAGCGCAAGGCCGTGCTCGCCGCCGTTTCCGAAAGGGCGGGGATGAGTGTGCCGGTGAAGGCCTTCTACTCCTTCTTGATCGACCAGCGGCGCTTGCTCGACTTCTTCGGTATCCGCGACGAGTATCAGCGACTGGCCGACGAGGACGCGGGGCTCGTCACCGCTGTGGTGACGACTGCAAGTCCGCTCGACGACCGTAAGAAGGACCGCCTGCGACGCGCCCTTTCCGAGCGCATGGGCCAGGAAGTGCAGCTCGAAGTC
>JAAELL010000032.1 GCA_024226735.1 bacterium
ATCCCCACCACTTCGCAGGAGGGCGCCCACGGAGGTGACCGGGTAGGCCCTGTCACCTCCGTGGGCGCCCTCCTGCGAAGTGGTGGGGATTGCGTGGGCTCGGTACTCCCCAATCAGACCAAATCCGTATCCCCGAGCTGGTACCACCAGTGGCGGCGCAGGAAGCTGCCGTCGATACGGGGGCCGTACGTGCGCGCCACCAGGTCGTACGCGGTCGGAGCGACACGGAAGCCGAGTCCCTGGAAGCTCTCGAACCAGGGTGACCAGGCCGGCAGGAACGCGGCGGTCGCGGTCGCGCCGCCGGCACGGCCGGACGCGTCGAGCGCGGCGAGCAGGACGGGCGCGATCGCCGCCTCGTCCGCGGGCACGAGCCAGTCCGCGATGAGCGCGACGCGCTCGCCCCCGAAGTCGGCGACGCGCGCGACGCACAGGCCGCGCAGGGCTCCGCCCGGCTCCCTCACGGCGAGGCGCAGGTACTCGTGCTCCGGACGGTCGACGTAGCGCCAGTTGAGGTAGCGCGCATCACGGATCGTGCTCGCCCCCCAGTCCCCGACGCAGCGCTCGTACAGCCAGCGCGCCTCATCGCCGAAGCGTTCGATCCGGACGACCTCGCCGAGGCTCGGCGACGTACCAACGAGGGGCCGCGTGAGGACGAGCTGCGACCCGACTCGCTCGTAGCCGAGGTAGCGCTCTCCGATGCGCCAGTTCGCGCGCACCGGCCAGCCGTAGTACACCTCGTCCGTTTCGCCCCCGTAGGCGTCGAAGAACGCCTCGGCGACGCGCACGAACAGGCCGGGTCTCTTCAAGCCGGCGCGGTGCGCGGGGTGCACCATCGAATCGACGATCTGACAGAAGCTCGTACGCATGCCGTCGACCCAGGTGGGCATCGGCCAGGCGGCGTACTGCGCGACGATCGCCCCTTCGTGCTCGGCGACGAAGACCCGTGTTCCGAACGGGTTGTCGCGGTATGCCCAGCGCCAAGCGGGCAGGCTGCGCTCCTTGCCGAACGCGGCCGGGAAACTGACCAGCAGCGAGCCCTCGTCGCCGCTCGCGAGCGGACGAATCACGTAGTCACCGCACGACGACGCTGCGCCGTCCATCGCGGTCGAGATGCCCTCTTCCATCATCAGACTAGATCCGTGTCGCCGAGGGTCGTGTACAAATTGCGCGCGTACCAAACGGCGTCCCGTTCGCGCTCGAAGCTGCGCCCAGCGAAGAACCAGCGCGAGGGCCGCACGCGGTAGCCCGCCGCCTGAAACGTGTTCCACTCGCGGCCGTGGGGCGAGAACGCCGCCACGACCGGCAGCGCGTCCTCGGTTCGCGCCGCGTCGAAGAGCCACGCGCGCAGCGCGTGCTGCGCGTCGAGCT
Organism: bacterium; assembly: GCA_024226735.1. Classification (GTDB taxonomy): domain Bacteria; phylum Planctomycetota; class UBA1135; order UBA1135; genus JAAELL01. The sequence continues at coordinate 1,369 of JAAELL010000032.1, forward strand.
CGACCGCCGGCACGAGCCAGTCGCACAGGATCCCCACGCGCCGTCCTTCGAGCTCGCCGGCACGGTAGACGAGGTAGCCGACCAGCATTCCGGCGCGACGGGCCAGGACGACGTGGTAGGCCTCTTCCGGGTGCTGGACGTAGCGCCAGTCGAGCATCCGCCTGTCGCGCACGACGATCGCGTCGTGCTCTTGAGCGCAGCGCTCGAACAGCTCGTCGACTTCGTCCGGGAAACGTTCGACCGCCTCGAGCTCGACGCCGTCGAACGGCGCCCCGAGCCAGTTCCGCTCCTCGAGCTCGAGCCGCCAGACGGGCTCGAGCATCTTGTAGCCGAGCTGGGCGCGTCCGATGCGCCAAGCGGACGGCATCGGCAGGCCCCACATCAGCTGCACGTCGCCCTCTCCGTCTCCACCGACGTCGCCGACGAGGGCCCGCGCCGTGCGCACGAACGCCCCGTGCTTGGAGAGGCCGTCCCCGCGCCGGCTGAACGAGTCGACGATGTGGCTGAACAGCTTCGGCCGTCCCTGGATCCGCGCCGGCTGGGGCAGGCCGGCGAACTGGGCGCAAACGGCGCCGCCCGTGTCGACGGCGATCCGCACATGGCACCCGGCGGGGTTGGCGAGGAAGCGCCAGCGCCACAGCTCGCTGCTGCGTGGCCGAAAATCCGCGTCGACCGCCCCGAAGCAGCGGTTGAAGCCGTCGAGGACCGCGCGCTCGTCGCTCGGCTCGAGACTGCGGATGGTGATTTCGGCCAGCTCGGTCACGGTCCGCTCAGCAGGGCCACGGCCGGAGGGCTGTGGCGAGAAGGGGGTGGCGGGAGTGCATGGGAATCGAACCCACCGACCCCGCTGTTCACGGGGCCCAACCGGCTTTGAAGGCCGGGCGGCACACCAGCACCGATCCACTCCCATTGTGCGGGCGCTCGCCCCACCCGGGGCGCTCCGCAGTCGAGCATTAGAGTCGCACCGGCTTGGAGTTGCAAACGCGGCTCACGAGGTCGAGAGGGGCAGGAGGCGTCCGGGCGAGCCGTGGCCGAGCCCCTCGGGCACTCCCCCGGCCCAGCGCCGGATCCGGTGCTCCCCACGCCGCACCCCCTCGATGCCGCAGCTGAAGTCGACGCCGTGGCCATCACCGTCGAATGTCGCGGGCAGGCGCATACGCAGCCCCATCCCGCCGCGCGCCGTCTCGCCCGCGAGTCGCGCGACGACGTGGGGGTGCTCGAGATCCCCCGCGTTCTCGATCGAAACGACGAGCGAGTCCCCCTCGCGCCGCATCGTCAGCGACGCGGCCGAATCGTCTGGCCGCTCGCGCAGGAGGGTGAGGCGGCGCGTCACACCGTCCGCATGGGCGATGCGGCAGCGCGGCATCGGCGCGTCGAGCAGGAGACGTCCCGCCGCTCGGCTCCCATCCCCCGACCACTCGTAGAGCGCCGCGAGCAGTGGATCGCCGCCGGGCGAGCGTGATCCACCGGTCAACCGGAAGCGCAGCGTATCGCTCTCGCCCGGGCCGAGCTCGACCACGCGCGGCAAACCGTCGACCTCGAAGGCGCCGTTGGGAAAGAACGCGTTGGCGCGCACACGCACGGGGAAGGGAAAGGGGTTGCGGATCCCGGCCAACGTGGCCCAGGAGCCGTACCACTCGCCGCGCGCACGGGCGCGGTTCTCCAGCGCCTCGGGGTCGACCTCCAGCAGCGGCGCCTCGACCGGGTACGGACCCGTGTCGCCCTCCGCCAGGTGCACGAGTGCGCGCGTCGCCATCGCGCGCCGCGGCTCGTTCGTGTTGAATCCGGTCAAGGGCATGCGGCAGGCGCGCATCAGGTCCTGGGGCAGATCGACCGACCACGCCCAACGCTCACAGAACGACCAATCGGCGTCCGCGGCCGGGCCGCTCCAGCCGGCGGGACCGACCCCGTAGGAGGTCAGCCGCTCGTCGCGGACGAAGCGCCGGTCCTCCTCGTTCGCATCGACCCCGAGCAGCATCGTGCGAAAGCCCGCTCGCTTGCCTTCGATGACGACGTCGCGCAGGAACGAGGCGATGTACACGGGGAGCTGCGGACCTAGCTCGTGCAGCTTCTCCGCGACGGCATCGACGAGGCCGCGCTCCTTCAGCTCGATCATGTGCCTCGGCCAGCCACGCGACGCTCCGCCGGCGATCTCGATCACCTCGTCGAAGAGCGGCAGCGGCTCACCGATGTAGCGGCGCGCGAACCACGAGCCGGCGTCGATGCCGAAGAGCTCGGGCAGCGTGCGCGCGGCGATCGGACCCGTCGCGTCCGTCGTGCGGTCGAGCGACTTGTCGTGGATCAGCACGGGCTCGCTCGTCGCACAACCGCGCAGGTCGTACTCGAACCCGTCGAGGCCCAGGTCGGCGGCCATGCGCATCCCCGCCAGTGTGTTCTCCGGGGCCTCGTTGGGAACGCCGCGGTGCCCCAAGATCCACGGCGGACCCGCGACCCCCTCTCCGAAGACCCCCTCGACGTCGATCCCCGAAGTGCCCGAGTAGTGGCCCCACACGATCAGTCCGTCCTTCCTTCGACGACCAGCACGCGGCCCGAGTAGCCGCAGGCCACGAGCACGGGTCCGAGGCTGGGGAGCGTTCCCGCAGCGAGGTGGTGCAGCCGATCGCGGTCCTCGCCCACCGGGGTGAGCCTGAAGCGCGGACCCTCGGGCACCAAGTCGTCGATCGCGATGACGAGAATGCGGCCGTCGTAACCCGCGGTCGCCATCTCGACCCCGTCGTGGTGCGGATCGACGTCGGCGAACACGGCACCGCGCAGGCGACCCGCGAAGCACTCGATGAACAGCGTCTCGCCACCCTCGAAGAGCCGCAGCAGTCCGTCGTTCGCGGACGTCAGCACCGCGCCTTCCGGGCCGATGGCGACGCGCGCGAGCGCGACGCCGTAGTTGGCCAATTCGCGCTGGCGCCACTCCCCGGCGACGGACTCGACCTGGACGAGCGCGCCGTCGTCGCACGCGACGACGAGGCGCCGGCCAGCGATCGCGGCTCCCTTCGCAGCTCCACCGAGACCGCTCGCGATCGAGGCGTGCTCGAAGCTGTCACCCGCCGGAGTCAACAGGTGCACGGTGCGCGAGAAGCCCGCGACGACGAGCTCATCCCCGGCGTGGTCGGGATCGACGTCGCCGACTGCCACCGCATGCAGGAGCGCCTCGTCGCCGAGGAGCCGCGTGCGCTCCCATTCCCCGTCGACGAATCGGATGCGCCAGGCTGCACCCTGTCCACCGTCGTCTTCGCTACCGACCGCCACGCCCACCGTGTAGAGCTCGGAGCCCGGCCTTCCGTCGAGGTCGCCCGTCGCACACTGGATCATCTCGCCCGGGAGCTCCGCGACGATCTCGCTGTGGAACAGGGGGAGCTCGGCGTCGCGCCGCACGACGTACACCTTGCCGCCCGCGGAGACCGTAGCGATCTCCTCGCCCGCATGGCGTGGATCGAGATCGGCGACCGCGCACCCACCGAGCTTCTCGGGCGTCGTGAGCGCCGCGTACTGTTCCCACCCGGGCGTGTGCGTCGAGCTGGCGACGCAGCCGCAACCCAACGCCAGAGCCGTCGGGAACGCCGTCCGCTGGAGCGATCGAAGGAGCATGGCACTCACACGAGCTCGATGATGTGACCGGAGTCGGCGACGACCTCGCCGACCGCGTGGACGGGAGCGCCACGGGCGGCGAGCTCACGCTCGAGCGAGCTCGCGCGGTCCGCCGCCACGGAGATCAGCAGTCCGCCCGACGTCTCCGCGTCGTACGCGATGTCGACGAGCACGGGGTCGACCCCCGCGCCGACCGAGACGACGTCGCCGAGGGCTGCGCGGCCGCGCTTCGAGCCGCCCGACAGGATGCCCTGGGCAGCCAGCTCGCGCGCCCCGGGAAAGATCGGAACCGCCGCGAGCTCGAGGCGCAGCGTGACACGGCTCGCGACGGCGATGTTGCGGCCGTGCCCGATGAGGCCGAAGCCGGTGATGTCCGTGCAGGCGTTGCTGCCGACCGCGAGCATCGCCTCGGCGGCCGCGGAGTTGAGCGTCGCCATGACCTCGGCGGCGGCCCGCACGTCGTCCGCATCGACCTTCTGGAACTTGCCGGCGGTCGTCATCGTGCCCATACCGAGCGGCTTGGTCAGGTACAGCCGATCGCCGACCTGCGCGCCCGCGTTGTCGACGACCGCGTCCTTGTGAACGACGCCGGTGACGGCGAAGCCGAACAGCGGCTCCTCGCCCTCGACCGTGTGCCCACCGGCGAGCACGGCCCCGGACTCACGCACCTTGTCAAACCCGCCGCGGAAGATCTCCCGCACCCACTCGGGCGGAAAGGCCGTCGGGAAGCCCGCGAGGTTGAGCGCGGAGAGCGGCCTGCCCCCCATCGCGTAGACGTCGGACAGCGAGTTCGCCGCCGCCACCGCACCGTAGAGGTAGGGGTCATCGAGGACCGGCGGAAAGTAATCGACCGTCTGGACGAGCGCGACGCCCGCCGCGGCGGGCACACCCTCGCTCTCCCCCAGAAGCACGACGCCGGCGTCGTCCACGGTCTGGGGTCCGACGAGCAAACGCGGGTCCGCGGCTGGATTGACGTCACGCAGAACCTGCGTGAGCTGCCCCATGGGCATCTTGGCCGCTCAGCCAGCGCAGGCGGCGTAGTCGGTCAGTCGCTTGTTTTGGAGCTCGGGCATAGTCGCCAGAGGATACTCCGTTCACCGTCGCCGAGACAAACGGGACGAGCCGCGCACGATTCCCCCCCGTCGACGCGCCAGCACGGCGGCGAGGATCCGCCGCGACTCGCCCACGTCCAAGGACGTCCGGAAACTCGGCGTCTTCCCGCTCGCTTGAATCGGTAGGTTGGGGGGAGTACCGATTCAAGCGAGCGCGGCGAACGCCTGGGCGATTCCGGCCGCGTCCGAGTTGGACACGGTCCTCACGTCCAGCCAGACCGCGTCGTCCTGGATCCGTCCGAAAACCGGAGGATCCACGGCGCGCAGCGCCAGCCCGAGCGCCTCGGCCGAGTAGCGCTCGTGCTCGACGCGCACGGCGACGCTCTCGAGGAACGCGGTCGGGGCGCTGCCGCTGCCGGGCTGCGCGCGGCTGGGCTCCACCGCCGCCGTCACTCCGGCCAACGCGGTGAGCGAGCGCGCGAGGTCGTGCGCGAGCGGCGTCAGCTCGCTGACGCCGCGGTGCATCATCGCGCGGGCAGGGATCTCGTCGCCGCGGCCCGCAAGGACGAGCTCCAGCGTCGCCTCGAGCCCCGCGAGCGTGACCTTGTCCAAACGCAACGCGCGGTAGATCGGATTCTTGCGCAGCGCGGCAATCGCCGCGTTCTCGCCGACGATCAAGCCCGCCTGCGGCGCACCGAGCAGCTTGTCCCCGGAGAACGTCACGACGTCGATCCCGCTCGCGACCGCGGTCCGCACGTCGGTCTCATCGAGGTTCTCGGGCAACGGAACCATGTCCTCGGTCTCGATCAGGCCCGAGCCGAGGTCCCAGGCGGTCGTCACGCCGTGCTCGCGACCGAGGCGCGCCATGTCCGCGGGGTCGACCTCCTCGGTGAACCCGACGACTCGAAAATTGGACGTGTGGACCTTCATCAGAAGGCCGCTCTCCGGGCCCATCGCGCGCTCGTAGTCGGCGATGCGCGTGCGGTTGGTCGAGCCGACCTCCACGAGACGTACGTTCGCACGCGCCATGACGTCGGGTACCCGGAACGAGCCGCCGATCTCGACCAGCTCGCCGCGGCTGACGATCGCCTCGCGGCCCGCGGCGAAGGTGTTCATCGTCAGGAAGGCCGCGCCCGCGTTGTTGTTCACCGCGATCCCCGCCTCGCCGCCGACGAGCCGCCGCATCAGCTCCGACAGCCGGTCGTCGCGCTGGTTGCGCTGACCGCTGAAGCGGTCGACCTCCAGCACACAGTAGCTCTCCGCGGCGCGCCGCATCGCCTCGGCCACCTCCGGGTGCACGGGCGAGCGGCCGAGGCCCGTGTGCAGAACGACGCCGGTCGCGTTGATTGCCCGCACGACGCCGCGGCCGCGCTCCTCGTGCAGGAGTCGCTCGACCGCCTGCACGAGCGCTCCATTCGCGAGCCGCTCCTCGAGCCCCTTGGCGTCCAGCTCGCCGCGCTTGATCTCACCGCGCCACGACTCGAGCATCGTTTGAACGAAGGAGGCGACGAGGTCGTGGCGCGCCTCCGCGGCGAGCGCTTGGACGCCTTCGATGCGCAGCGCCTCGTCGACCGAGGGCAGGAGGCGGTAGGGATTGGGAGCCCCCTTGGACGAGTCGGTTCGGTCGGCGCTCATCCCACAAGTCTCGCCGCACCGCCGCCCCCAAGCAAGCTGACGCTTTCCGTACCATGCGCACATGCCCGAGCTCCCCGACGTCGAGGCCTACCTGCACGCGCTCAGGCGCGAGGTCGTCGGTCGCGCCTGGACCGGAGTGCGGCTCAAGAGCCCGTTTCTGTTGCGCTCGGTCGAGCCTCCGCTCGCGGCATTGACCGGGCGCACGATCGACGGCGTGCGGCGGCTCGGCAAGCGCATCATCTTCGAGTTCGCGCCCGACGACGCGGGCGAACGAGCGGGTGAAGCGCTCTTCATGGTCCTGCACCTGATGATCGCCGGCCGGCTGCGCTGGAAGAAGGCGGGCGCGGGACTGCCGGGCAAGATGGGCCTCGCCGCGTTCGACTTCGAGCATGGAACGCTGATGCTGACCGAGGCGAGCTCGAAGAAGCGCGCTTCGCTGTACGTCGTCCGCGGAGAGGAGGGACTCGCCGCGCACGACCCGGGCGGGATCGACCCGTTCGCCTGCGACGCGCAGTCCTTCGGCGCAGCCCTTACGCGCGCCAACCACACGATCAAGCGCGCGCTGACCGACCCGCGCATCTTCAGCGGCATCGGCAACGCGTACTCGGACGAAATCCTGCACGCTGCGCATATGTCGCCATTCAAGCGCACGCAGGATCTCGAGCCCGCTGAAGTCGAGCGGCTGCTCGCGGCCACGCGGGACACGCTGGAGCTCTGGCGCGACCGCTTCGTCGCCGATGCCGAGAAGAAGTTCCCGGACAAGGTGACTGCCTTCCGGCCCGAGATGGCCGTGCACGGCAAGTACGGCGAGCCCTGTCCCGAGTGCGAGGCACCGGTGCAGCGCATCGTGTACGCCTCGAACGAGGCAAACTACTGCGCGCGCTGCCAAACGGGCGGGAAGCTGCTCGCCGACCGGGCACTCTCGCGACTCTTGAAGGACGATTGGCCGAAGACGCTGGAGGAGCTGGAATGATCGGGTCCGGCCAGCCACTTCACGAACGCCAGCTCGTCACGTTTCCGTGAGGGAGTCGGGGGGAGCGTTCCCTATACTCCCGCCCCATGCCCGACCAGCCGACGACGACCCAGCCCTGTTGGACATTCCGTCAGCCCGACCGCACGGTCGTCGCCGACCTCGTGCGCAAGGAGGGCGTCCCCGAGACGGTCGCAGAGCTGCTCGCCAACCGCGGCTTCAAGGCCGGCGGCGCGGTGCACCACCACCTGCACCCCGACCTCAAGCGGCTGCACGACCCGTTCCTGTTGCCGGGGATGCGCGAGGCGACCCAGCGCCTGACGCGCGCGATCGACGCGGGTGAGACGATCCTCGTGCACGGCGACTACGACGTCGACGGCGTGACGGGCACGGTACTGTTGACCAAGCTCTTCGAGCACCTCGGCGCGAAAGCGGTGTGGCACATCCCCAACCGCTTCACCGACGGCTACTCCTTCGGCCAGCACTCGATCGATCGCGCGCGCGAGGTCGGGGCGAGCGTCGTGATCAGCGTCGACAACGGGACCTCGGCGGCCGAGACGATCGGCGAGCTCAAGGCGCTCGGCGTCGACACGATCGTCACCGACCACCACGAGCCACCGCAGGGCGCCCTCCCCGACGCGGTCGCGATCGTGAATCCGAAGCTCGTCGATTCGACCTACCCGTTCCGCGAGCTGTGCGGCGGCGCGGTCGCGTTCAAGCTCGCGTGGGGCCTGTGCCAGGAGATCTCGGGCGCGACGCGCGTGCGCAACGATCTGCGCGACTTCCTGATCGAGGCGATGGGCTACGTCGCGATCGCGACCGTGTGCGACGTCGTGCCGCTCGTCGACGAGAACCGCATCCTCGCGCGCTTCGGTCTGCGGGCGCTCGAGCAGCGTCCTTCGCCCGGCGTGCGCGCGCTGTTGCACGTGTCGGGGCTGGGCGGCTGCAAGCTCGGGGCCGAGGACGTCGGGTTTCAGATCGGACCGCGCCTCAACGCCTCGGGGCGACTCGCGACGGCGGCACGAGCAGTCGACGTGCTGCTGGCCAAGGACGACGATCGCGCCGGCGAGCTCGCAACCGCGCTCGACGAGATGAACCAGGAGCGACGCCGCATCGAGCGCGAGTTACTCACGGAGGCCGAACAGCAGGCCGAGGCGTACGCGGACGCCGAGCGCTGGCCGGTGCTCGTCGTCGCGGGCCAGGGCTGGCACCAAGGCGTCGTCGGCATTGTCGCCGCACGCCTGGTCGACCGGGCGCACCGGCCCGCGCTCGTCATCGGCCTCGATGGCGAAGAGGGGCGCGGCAGTGCACGCTCGGTCGCGGGCTTCAGCGTGCTCGAGGCCATGCACGGCGGCGCCGAGCACATGCAGCGCTACGGCGGACACGCCGCGGCAGCGGGGTGCGAAGTGCGCGCGGAAGCGATCGACGACCTGCGCGAAGCGGTGTGCGCCAAGGCCCGCGAGCTGCTCGGCGACGGCGGCTACGCGCGGCCGGAGCTCGTGATCGACACCGAGCTCGAGCTGCCGCTCCTGGACGCCGTCCTCATGCGTCAGATCGACCGGCTCGAGCCGTTCGGCGAGCAGAACGAGAAGCCGATCCTGCTGTCGCGCGACGTGCGTCTCGACGAGGCGCCGCGCGTGATCGGCGCCACGGGCGCTCACTTGCTCCTGCGCCTGCGGCGCGGCGAGCGCGTCCTGAAAGCCCTCGCGTTCGGCATGGCCGCACGCGTGGACGAGCTCGCGCTCGGGGCTCCGCTCGACGTGGTCTACACCCCGCGCTGGAACACGTTCCGCGGCGAGACGAACCTCGAGCTCGTCCTCCACGACTTCCGCGCGTCAGAACCCAAGCCGGCGTAGGGCCGGCGCGTCCGCGCCGCGATTGAGCTTCCAGTAGCGCATCCGCTCGGTTCCGGTGAGCTCGCCGGAGTGGGCGCCCTCGTACGGCTTGCCGTCCGGACGCGTCCAGCTCCAGCGCAAGATGCGGTGCGGGGCGTCGAGCTCGACGAAGAACCTCCCCGTGCGCTCGTCGCCGACCCGCACGACGTACTCGATCGCCTCGAAGCGCTGGCCGGCGACGTCGGTCACACCGACGACGTCGACACGCTGGATCGAGGCGGTCCGCCACTGCGCCGGCGCGTGCGTCAGGCGGCGATGGAACGCGCCCGGCAAGAACGGCACCTCGCGCACGACGCCCGGGACGAGGTACGCACCGCGCAACCCGCGCAGGAGCACGAACAGACGCTCCTCCTCCACTCCGCCCTCCGGCCGCGCGAGCTTGCCGGCGGTCGACTCGTTCTCGAAGTAGCTGTGCAGCGTGTGCTCGATCACGTCCTCGCGCGGGACCAGCTGCTCGAAGACGTGCCCGCACCACTCGGCGCTCGAGTACGTCGTCTTCAACGGCGAGAAGTCCTTCGTGCGCACGAAGAGCGACGTCATCGTGTCGTAGTCGTAGATGCCCGTCGGGAAGTCGCGCATGAAGTTGAGCTTGAGCGCATCGACGGCGTCGTTCGCGTCGTCGGACTTGACGCGCGCCGACTCGCTGACGGGCTCGGTGACGTAGATCGTGATGGCGCGCCCGACGCGCGGTTCGCCGTAGCGCTGGACCGCGAAGCGGTAGCCGGAGACCTCCGCCTTGCCGTCGTGCCAATGGTCGGAGAACTCATCGAGGGGAGCGAGAACGGCGAGGAGCAGCGAGAGGATCATGGCAGTAGCATTAGCCTACGCGCGCGAATTGCACAACCGGCATCTCGCGCGCGTCCGGCGTCCGCTACAGCGTGAACGTCACCATCCAACCGTTCGTCAGGTTCGAGTGGGTGCCGCCGTTGCCGCACGGCCCGCCGACCGGGTCCCGGTACCAGGCCTGAAAGTACCAAGTCTGTCCGAGCTCGATGCACCCGCCCGCCCCAAGCGTCGTGCAGGACGCGTCGATGATCGGACCCAGCGCGGTGCCCTCGCCGAACTCTGCAGTCCCGGCCGCTCCGGTGTTGAAGACCTGCTGCTGGAACCGGAACAGCGGGAAGGCCGGGCTGCTATCGACGCAGCGGTAGCCGTCGGCGAGCGGCGCCGACGTCGTGCCCTGGCCCATGAAGAAGATGCCGAACTGGTTCGAGGGCAAGTCGGTCACGCGCAGGACGATGTCGTCGGAGAACACCGAGCTCGTGCCGTCGCCCGTGAGCTCGGCGCCCGCGCCGGTCGAGTTCTCGCACCCCGCGTTCGCGTTCCCGTTGCCGCAGGGCGCGTTCGCCGCCGTGCACTGGCAGAACGAGGTGCCCTTGGGCTCGCACTCGTCGGGGATACTGTTGCCGTTGACGTCGCACGAGAAGCCGGTGTTGATGTCGACCCAGTCCTCGATGCCGTTGTTGTTGCAGTCGGTGATCTTGTCGCCGGTCACGTCGCCGGCGTTGAGGTCGTCGCTCGACGTGCCGCCGCGATCCGCGACCAGACCGAGACTCTCCGCCGTGATGAAAATGCCCGGCGTCGTCGCCCCACCCACCGGCGGAACGAGGACATCCCCTTCGACGATCTGCAGCCCGAGCAGCGAATCGACCATCCCGATCAACGCCGATCCGCGGCGGACGGAGAAGAGCAACATGTCGGAGGGCACGCCGGTGAAGCCTGCGAGCCAGTCGTACGGAATGACGGAACGCTGGTAGCCAGGCATTCCGTTCTCGACGAGGACGAGCGCGTCGAGGTCGTCGGTGTTCGGTCCCATGAGATCGAGCCCGAGCTGCGCCGAGTCCGCGTAGACCTGAAACTGGCCGCCGGGGATGCGTACGAGGACGTCGCCTGCGCGAACGTTCTCAAACTGAGCCGTGCCTGAGTTCGGAACCATCACGAGCGGGTCGAAGAACGCGCCATCGACCGAGAAGAACACGGGCCCGGTCAACGGGTCCGGGCGCGGCCCGATGTTGAGGGCGTCCAAGTTGTCACCCATGTCGGGGTTGCTCGGCAATCCCGTACCCGCGATGTTGCCCTCGATCAAGCCGACGCCGGGGTAGATGGTCGCGGCAAGCGTCGCGCTCGGAAGCCCATCGCCGTCGACGACGCCGACGTTGTTGAAGAGCACCGGCGGCGTCGGTGCGGGCGGCAGCATGTTCGAGCCAAAGATGTCCGTACCGTGGTCGCCAGTCGCGAACTCGCTCGTGACCGAGGGGACGATCGGGTTGCCGGAGTCGCCGGTCGCGTACTCGTCCACTGAGAAGTAAACGGTGTAGTCCTCCCCCGCCGAACCCGTCAGGAGGAAATCATCTCCGAACGAGAGCGCATCGACCTCGACTCCACAGGGCTGGCTCGGCGGATGGGGAGAGCACAGGTCGTACCGTGACAACCCGAGCTGGCCGCCGTTCAGGAACGTGCGCGGGGGCGGCAGGGGTCCGAACGCAGGCCGGCCGAGCGGCGGGAAGAGCAAATCGCCCTCGGTGATGGGCGCCCCGGCGGGGCTCTGCATCGAGATCGTCGGCCCGTGCCAGTCGATCGAGAACGTCACGTCCTGCTGAGCCGCACTGGCAAAGGCGATGCACGTGGCGGCGAGGCCGAAGCTCACCACCAGGCGGCGGACGGGGCGGCGGATGGTCGCGAATCGAGAGTGGCTCATGATGGCACGACGGACAGGTGTCGGTGAGACGGACTCCGAACCCGAGTCTACCGGGTTCAGGGTTTGCGGGTGTCTTGGACGGGCGAGCCGGCTGTGGTGTTCGCGTGGTGTGCGTGTTCTGCTTCGACCTCGTCAGGGATCGCGTTCCCGTTCACGTCCTCGGAGAAGCCGGTCTGGATGTCGACCCAGTCTTCGATGCCGTTCCCATTGCAGTCGCTGATCCCCCTGTTTCCGTCGGTGGTCCCGGACTCCGCGGGCCGCACCGAGGTGAACTCGGCCTCCACCTCATCGGGAATGGCGTTCGCGTTCTCGTCGAGGGACGTACCGACGGCGATGTCGACCCAGTCGTCGACCCCGTTGCCGTTCGCGTCGCTCACGAGCGGAGCGGCGCGGGCCGCCGGGACCGCTGTCGATTCCGCTGCCTGGCCGGTCGCCTGACCCGACGGCGAGGAGGCCGGCGCGAGGGGTGGCTCACATGGAGACGCACAGGTCGCCAGTAGGGCGGCAGCGAGCGTCGGCCACCAGTGGGGATGGGTCTGTGTCCGTTGGACCTGGTATTTGGGGGTATTCATGGGCGAACCTCGTGCCCCCAAAGTGTGCCTGCGCCGGCGAGGACGACAGGAAAACTGCTTTTTTCCACGAGCGGGCAGGCCGCGGGGTCAACGATCCTCGGACACCTCGAGCTCGCGATTGCGCTCCCAGGTTTCCAGATCGCGCGGTCTGCGTGCACGGGCGACGGCGAGGGGATCGACGGGCCACACCCAAGCGCTCCCGTCCTCCGCCGTCGAGAGCACCCGCGCCGCGCCTCCCCGCCCGATCAAATCGACCGCGGTCACCGCGCCACCGTGCAGCGCGAACTGGATGACCGTGCTCCCGTCGCTCGCATCCCAGACGAGCACGCTGCCGTTCACCGACCCGGTCGCGATCGTGTCCCCCGCCCCGCCGACGTCCGTGTCGGTCAGAGCGCTCGAGTGGTTGACGAGCGGCCGGACGCGCCCGTCCTCCTCGGCGAGGTACTCGATCCGCACCGCGGCCCCCACCGTGCGCAGACCCGCCACGAGCACGCGGTCGGAGTCGCCCAGGAACTGCACGGTGTGGTTCTTGCCGAGTCGACGGTCGGGCCAGGCGGGCTCGAGGGTAGCGACTTCGAACGTGCGCAGGACGTTGTCGAGACAGACGACTGCGAGGTGCTCGCCGTCGGCGCTGAACGCCAGGCACTCGACGCCCGACGGCGCATTGGCGCGAAACTTCTCGAACTTGACCTGATCGATCACGGCACCCGACTTCGCGTCGCGCACGACGACCTCGTCCACCCTTCCGCCGGTCGCGAGGCGCTGGCCGTCGGGCGTGAAGCTGGCGCACGTGATCGGTCCGGCCTGACCGATCAGCTCGACCGCGAAGGGATCGTCCATCCCGGTCCACAAGAACGCTCGGCCGGCATCGTCGATCGACACGACCGTCCGCTCGTCGAGCCCGAACGAAGCGCGCACGACGGGGCTCGCGTGCACGAGGGGGGCGCCCACCAAGCAGCCCGACTCGAGGTCGACTCGCAAGACCGCTCCGCCCTCCAGGATCGCGAGCGCGTAGATGCCGTCGGGCGACAGCGCTCCGCCGCGGACCGGCTCCCCGGCATCGATCTCGTGCAGGAGCTGGCCGGCGCCGCGGCCGGCCTCGGACCCAGGAGGCGTGTTCCAGACGCACACGCGGCCCGACTGCGTCGTCGTGATCGCACGCGTGCCGTCCAGCCCGAAGGCGCCCCAGGACACGGCGCTCCCGTCGCCGACCAGGTCGTACACGTCGGGGAAGCCATCCGCGCGCCAAACGAGGCCCCAGGGCGAGGGGCTGAGCGTCAGCAGGCGCTTACCGTCCGGTGCCCACATCGTGCGAATGGGACGCACGAGCTCGCGGTGCTCGGTGAGCAGCCGGCCGGTGGCGACGTCGAACATCCGCACGACCGTGTCGAAGGAGGAGGTGACGACGCGCGTCCCGTCGGGGCTGAAGGCGGCGTGTGCGACGATCTTGTCGTACTCGCCGAGCGGGGTGCGCTCGCGCGTCGCGAGCTCGATCGCCCACGCACCCGACGCATCGCCGTCCTGGGTCGTTGTCACCAGCCGCGTGCCGTCCGGCGAGAACGTCGCGCACGTCGCGGTCCCGGTGTGGACGTGCGGGTCGCCGATCGGGTCGCCCGTGGCGGCGTCCCACACGTGGACGGTGCCGTCGCGCGACGCGGTGACGGCACGCGCTCCGGTCGCGTCGAACTCCGCCCACATGACTGGACTCACGTGCCACAGCTCGACCAGCGGCGTCCGCGTCGCGACGTCCCAGATCCGCGCGCCGCGTCCCTTGGTGCCGCCCGTCAGCAGCTTCCGGCCGTCCGGGCTGAACGCGAGTCGGCTCGCACCGGACGCCTCGAGCCGTCCGAGGACCTCGCCGCGGCCGAGGTCGAACAGGCTGATGCCGCTGGCACTCTGCGCCGCGACGAGCGCGTCGCTCGCCGGCGCGTACGCGATCGCCACGAGCGCTTCTTCCGCGAGATCGACGTCGTGGACCACCTCGCGCGTCTCGAGCTCGAGGATCCGCAGGCGGCCGCTCTCGGACCCGTACGCAACCTGCCTCCCCTGCGGATCGAACGCGAGGGAGCGCAGCACGTCGCTCGCGTACGTGACGCTGAACAGGCTCTCGCCCGTCACCGTGTCCCAGACGCCTAGCGCCCCGTCCGAAGCTGTTTGCGCGTCGCCGCTCGCCTCCCGCGCGCGGTTGTCGATCATCGCGCCGGCGACGAGCGCACCGTCCGGGGAGAAGGCGAGGTCGCGGAAGTGCGCGGGCTTGGCCAGGCGCAACACGTGCTCGAGACTGCACGCCGCGAGGGGCCCGAACAGGCTCGAGTGCGAGCGATAGCTGGGCGCGAGCCGCACCGCTTCCAGGCCGAGCATCAGCGCCACGGCGGGGTTTTCGCTAGCGAGCTCCTGCGCGCGCACGGAAAGGTAGCGGCTCTGCGCGAGGTCGAAGTTCTTCTGCACCTTCGTCAAGAGCACGAGCGCGATCGTGAGGCCGGAGGTCAACGCGAGCAGCGTGCCGACGAGCGCGGTCGCGAGCGCGGGCTGGCGCCGCGCCCAGCGCCGCAGCTTGAGGCTGGTGCTCGCTGGCCGCGCGTGGATCGGCTCGTACTCGCGGATGCGACGCAGGTCCTCGGCGAACGCGAGCGCGCTCGCGTAGCGGCGATCGCGCTCCTTCTCGAGTCCGCTCTCGAGCACGACCTTGACGTCCTCGGTCAAGGCGGGATTCAGCGCGCGCGGATCCGGCACTGGGTCGAACAGGATCGCGCGCTCGAGCTCCAAGCGGTTCTCGCCCGCGAACGGCCGTGCCCCGACGAGGGCCTCGAACAACGCCACGTTGAGCGAGTAGATGTCGGTACGCCGATCGAGCTCCTCGCGGACGCCGCGCAGCTGCTCGGGCGACATGTAAGCGGGCGTCCCGAAGATTTCGCCCGAGCGCGTGATCTCCTCTCCGCCCTCCTCGGCGAGCGCCAGTCCGAAGTCGAGGATGACGGGACGACCGTCGGGCTGGACGATGATGTTGCCGGGTTTGATATCGCGGTGCACGACGCCGGCCTCGTGCGCGGCGTGCAGGGCGCGCCCAATGCGCTCGAAGAAGTGCAGGACGCGGAAGAGGTCGCCGCGCGTGCGCGGTATCCACGGCAAGAGCGGTTCGATGGCCTTCGCGCCTTCGGGAACGCTCGCCGCCGCGAGGCTCGCGCCGAGGTCGAGCCCTTCGACGTGCTGCATCGCGATGTAGGGCGTGTCGCTCTCGACGTCCGCCTCGAGCACGTGGCAGATCCCGGGATGCTCGAGCCGCGCGATGCTCTCCGCCTCGCGCCGGAAGCGACGTCGCGCTTCGTCGGTGACGAACGCGCCGATCAGGAGCTTGATCGCGACCTTGCGTTCGATGCGCGTATCCTCGGCCAGGTGCACGCTGCCTTGACCGCCGCTACCCAGCTCTTGCAGAAGGCGGTAGTGACCGACCTGACGTTCACCGGGCTCGAGCTCGGGCGCGTCGCCGGTGCCCGCGTCCTCGGCCCGCAGCCGCAGATACTCGGCCGCGACGCTCTCCTCGTGTCCGGGGTAGTGCGCGAGGTACTCGGTCAGCGGACGCACTCCGGCACTCGCCTCGTCGTCGAGGTACTCGGCGAAGAAATCGAAGAGAGCCGCGGCGGTTGCCTCGGTATTCATTTTGGGGTCCGCGTCCACGACGTGCAGCTTAGCCGGGGCTACCATGGATCCCATCGTGTCCCAAGCCGAGCCGCACAACTCGCCCGACGGATCCCCGACCGGACGCTGGGTGCGTGCCGCCAAGGACGGGGACGCCGACAGCTTTTCCAAGCTGTACGAGCACATCGCGCCCTCCCTCTTGACGTGGGCGGAGCTGCGCCTGCGGCCCGCGCAAAGGGCGCACCTGGATCCGCAGGACCTCGTGCAGGAGGTCTGGTTCCGCGCCTGGAAGGCGATCGACTCGTTCGATCCCGACCGCGTGCCCTTCCGACTGTGGCTCTTCCGCGTCGCCAAGAACGTCTTGCTCGAGGCGGTGCGCCAGGCGCGCAAGGCGGATCGCCAGAAGGGCGTGCCCGGTCCGACCACGCGCCTGTTCGCGCTGCAGAACCTGCCCGACAGCGCGACGGCCGTCAGCCGGCGGCTCGCGCGCGACGAGGGGCTCAAGGCGTTCACCGAGCGCGTGCGCAAGCTCGAGGACGACGAGCAGAAGCTCGTCCTGCACTGCGGCCTCGAGGGTCTTCCCTATAAGGATGTCGCCGAGCGCATGGAGCTCTCGCTCGACGCGGTGGCCAAGCGCTGGCAGCGCCTGCGCTCGCGCCTGCTCGAGGCGGGGCTGCCGGATCAGCTACTCGCCTGAGGCCGAGCCGGGCGCCGGATCCGCCGCGGCACCAGCTGGCCGGCGACCGAGCGCGCGCGTCGCGAAGAAGCCGACGACGAGCAGCCCGAGCGCGCCTCCGATCTGACCGAAGCGCGGCTCGAAGAAGCGCAGCTCGTCCCCGAGCACCTTCAGCTCGCCGGGCGTCCGGCTCGCCCATTGCGCTCCGAGCGCGGTCAACCGTGCGTCGTCGAGGTCGTCACCGTGCTTGGCGCGGATGTCGTCGAAGGGCACCTCCGCGAGCACCATCTGGGTCGCCTTGCGCGTGCGCTTGACCGCGAGGTCGGGATGGACGGGCTCCTGGAACGGCCACAGGCCGAGGACGGAGCCGAGCAAGAGGCCGAGCAATACGCCGTGGCTCGGCCCGGACCAGCGGGCGAGAAGCCAGCGCAAGACGTTCGAGAGGAGCGCGATGCCGAGCACGGCCCCCACGACGATCGGACCGACGATGCGCAGCGATCCCGCGAGGTCCTCGCGCAGGGCCGAGGCCGACAGGGAGCCGATCACCAGGTCGTACATGCCGAGGATCAGGAGCACGTAGGAGCCGCTGACGCCCGGAAGGATCATGCTCGACGCCGCGGCGGCGCCGACGACGACGAGGACCGGAAGGGTCTGCGGGAGCTGGGTCCCCGAGAGGCCCCACGCCAGGATCGCCATGCACGCGATGCCGAGGACGACGCATACCCCCGTGACCGTCGAGACCGGCCGGCACAGCCGCAGGAGCTCCGGCACGCCACCGAGGGTCAACCCGATGAACAGGCTGTACATCACCCAGCGGTGTTCGTTGACCAGCGCCACGGCGATGCCCGAGCCCCCCACCAGCGCGATCACGAGGCCCACGCCGACCGTCGCCAGGAAGACGATCGCGGGCACGCTCAGGCGTAGCCGGCTGACGTCGGCGATCGCGCCGATGAAGCGGTCGTAGAGCCCGACCGCCAGGATCATCGTTCCGCCACTGATGCCGGGGACGAGGTTGGCGAGACCCATCAGGACGCCCCCGAGCAGAGCTCGCGGGGTGGACGGGTTGTCTCCCTTCGGGACGGAAGCGTGGGTGTCGGTCGACATGGACGCTGAGAATCGGGGTCGGGGGCGGCCGGTGCCAGCCTCGGTTGCGGCAATCGGGCTCGGCGAGGTCGGCTCGCCATGACTCCATCGGCTCGATCGCCCTCCATCACGGGGAATTCGTCTTCGGTTGCCGCGAGGTTGATCTAGAATCTTGAGATTCTCTCCGCTCGAACGGTGCCCTCCTGCCCGTTCGCTTCTCACTTCACTCACGTCTTCCACGGAATCCAACCATGAGGCTCTCCCGCTTCCTCGCCGTCGGCGCCGGGGCAATGCTCAGCACTGGAACCGCTCTCGCCCAGGTCCACCTGAACGAGATCTTCGCCAGCATGACGATGACCGACGACATGGAGTTCGTCGAGCTCATCGGCCCCCCCGGCATGTCCCTCAACGGCTACGTCATCGCAGTCGTCGAGAGCGACTGGGGCAACTCGCCGACGACGCCGCCGATGCCGGCCGGCTCGCTCGACCGCATCTGGGATCTGACGGGGCAGTCGATTCCCGCCAGCGGCTACTTCGTCCTGGGTGACCAGGCCGTTCCCAACGTCAACCTGAACGTCGGCACCCAGGACATCATCGAGAACAGCTCGGCGACTTTCTATCTGATCGAGACGAGCCTTCCGGGCGTGCTCGTGAACCTCGGGGGCCAGGACGTCGACCTGGACGACGACGGCATCACCGAGCTCCTCGTCGGCGACCCGAACGTCATCCAGTTCGAGTCGATCGCGCTCGTCGACGACGATCCGCAGGACATCGTCTTCGACTGCTCGCCGGCGATCGGTCCCGACGGCACGTTCTTCCCGGCGGGCATCTTCCGTCCGGGCGACTACCCGACCAACTTCTGCGACAACGAGTACCTCGACTTCTTCATCGTCGGTTCGCCGACGGCGCCCGCCCCGACGCCGGGCGCAGCGAACCCGGCGAGCCTCACGGGCTGCACGATGACCGGCAGTGGCGCCGGCTGCAACCCGATGGGTCCGATCGGCTCGAGCTACTGCGGTCCGGCCGTCCCGAACTCGACGGGTTCCGCCGGCGAGATCGCGGCCAGCGGAAGCACCAACCCGGCGGACAACAGCGTGACGCTGACGTCCTCCGCCCTGCCCCCGGGTCAGTTCGGTTACTTCCTGGCCGGCCAGTCGCAAGGCATGTTCAACCCGCCGGGCTCGAGCGGCTTCATCTGCCTCTCCGGCAACATCGGCCGGTACAACGGCAACATCGGCCAGGGCCCCGGCTTCTCGCTGATGCTCAACCTGGGCTCGATCCCGGTGAACCCGCCCCAAGCGGTCATGAGCGGTGAGTCCTGGAACTTCCAGTGCTGGTACCGCGACATCGGGAACACGAGCAACTTCACCGACGGCGTCAACATCCTGTTCCAGTAGACGTCAGCGACTGGAAGGCCCCGCTGGGCCTCCACGATCATCTCATGCGCGGCGGGCCCTTCCGAGGTCCACCGCGCCGTGCTGCCCTCGAGACTCCATCCCCAACTAGGCCCACCATAAATCGCGTTCGTGGGTACGATGTCGGACGATTCCGCTCGTGCTCCCTCGGACGAGACCCCCAACATGAGACCCCTGAATACCTGCCTGCTCTCCCTTTCCGCCGTTCTTCTCGCCTCTTCCGCTTCGTCGCAAGTCCGGCTGAACGAGATCTATTCGTACCACTGTGGCCCCGACACGATGGAGTTCATCGAGCTCGCGGGCGCTCCCGATCAACCTCTGGACGGCTACCTCGTCTGCGCCGTCGAGAGTGACGGAGACTCGATGGAGCTCGGTCGTCTCGATCAGGTCTGGGACCTGACCGGTTACGTGATGCCCTCGGACGGGTACTTCGTCCTCGGCGACGACGCCGTGGCCGAAGCCGACCTCAACATCGGGCTCGAGTTCGTGCTCGAGAACGGCACCGAGACCTACTACCTCGTGCGCACGACCGACGTGGCCGCGATCCTGGCGCTCGCGTCGACCAACGTCGACCCGGACGGAGATCGGGAAACGCTCCTCGCAACGACCGCCGGCGTCCAGGCGATCGAGGTCGTGACGATCGTCGACGCGGGCTACCCGAGCAACGACGTCGTGTACGACTGCGCCACTGCGTTCGGTCCCCTGGCGTGTGGTTTCGGCGCCTTCCGCCAGGGCGGCATCTTTCGTCCCGCCGACTCCCTCGCCGGCTGGTGCGCGGACGTCCCGCTCGATTTCAACAACACCGGCGGATGCCCGGGCGGTGGCTGCCCCGAGGGCGTTATGGCGACGCCGGGCACCGCGAACCCGTCGGCCGGCTGCACGGTGCGTCTGACCGGCGACGGCTGCGACGCGATCCTCAGCCTCGGTACGGTCTACTGCAACCCGGCCGTGCCGAACTCGTCGGGCCTCCCCGCGGAGATCAGTGCAACGGGTAGCGCGTCCGCGAACGACGGCCTACTCACCGTGGAAGCGAACCAGGTTCCGGCCGGACAGTTCGGGTACCTCTTGACCAGCCGCAACCAGGGCATGGTCTCCCCGCCGTCGTCGGACGGCGTCCTGTGCCTCGGTAGCGGCATCGGCCGCTTCACGCAGCTCGGGCTCGTCGGCCAGGGCCCGACGCTCTCGGTCACCGTCGACACGCGCAACATCCCGACCAGCCCGATCGTTCCGATCGTCGCGGGTGACACGTGGAACTTCCAGTTCTGGTACCGCGACGCGGGCGGCACGAGCAACTTCTCGGACGCCGTCGAGATCCTGTTCCAATAACAGCGAAGACGACGCCCACTCCACACCGGCGGTGGTCTCGCAGGCGCGAGGCCGCCGCCTGTCTGTGAGTACCGAACAGACTAAAGCTCCAGTACGCGCTCGTGCTCGCGGACGTGCTCACGTGGCGCGGGGAGCGTTCCGACCCGACCCGTGGGCACGAACCCCATGCGTGCGTAGAACTCGATCGCACGCGCGTTGTCATCGGCGACGTCCAAGAGGACGCGCGCATGACCGGCCGTGCGCGCCCAGTCGACGACCGCGCGTACGAGGGCGTCCGCGACCCCGGTTCCGCGCCGCCCAGGGGCGACCCACATCGCGAAAAGTCCCGCACAGCCGGCGCGACCTGCGTAGGGCGATCCGACCACGAGCCCGACGTCCGCGCCTTCGACGGTTGCCACGAACGTCGCTTGGCTCGGACTGGCGAGTCGCTCGCGCCAGACGGCGGGCGAGAGCGCTTCGTCCTCGGCGAACGTCGCCGCGAACGCATCCGGCGCGTCGCGCAGAGCCCCGAGCCGCAGCGCGCGGACGCGCTCAGAATCCTCCGCTCGAGCCTGCTCGATCCTCACCGGTCAGTCCGAGTGCCTACTCGCGACCAGGGCACCGACCGCACCTCCGACGCCGCCTCCGATCACCCCCACTTGCTCGACGTTCATGCTCTTCAAGGCGATCGTCGGGACGAGCGCCGCGAGGGCGGCGCCCACGATGATTCCGGTGAGTTTCTTGCCAGTCATGTCGGTGATCTCCCTAACGCGAGGTACGACGCGCGCAACGAGCGGGGCTCCCGTGCCCGGCAGATCGTTCGAACAGGCCCTCCTCCACGGCCTCGCGGATCCGCGCTTCGGCGATCTCGTCGAACTGGGCCATGGGACCAGTCTCGACTAATGCGATGTCCCTGGCCAGCGGCAAAACCGTCCGCAGGGCCGGCCGAGGGGTTTGTGGACGGGTTCCGCGCCTCGATGTGGGCTCGACCGGGCGGCGCGCGGCGCCAATGGTCTATCATCGGACGGTGGAAGGGTGGCTACGCCCGCCCCCCGACTCTCTACCTCGACGCGCGCCACCGCTCTCCCTTCCGGTCGGCGCGCGGACACTCTCCCTCCTCGTCGCATGATCATCTTCCAGCTTCCGCCGCGCGAGCGGCGGATCGGAACCGTGGCGCTCGCCGCGCTCTCCTCGACTCTCCTGGGCTCCTCGGCCGCCGCACAAGGGCCGCCGGGTTACTACGACCCGGTCGACACCTCGAGCCCCCAGGTGCTGCGCACGACGCTGCACGAAGTGATCGACGATCACGCGCGCTTCCCGTACACAGCGGGCTCGACGGACACGTGGGACATCCTCGAAGCGGCGATGGCGCACCCGACGCTGCCCGGCCGCATCCTCGAGGTGTACAAGAACGAAGACTACCCGGCGCAGGGAACCGGCAACTCGTTCTACAACCGCGAGCACAGCTGGCCGTCCTCGTACGGGTTTCCCGACGACGGTTCGGACAACTACCCGTTCTCCGACTGCCACCTCCTGTTCCTCTCCGACTCCGGCTACAACTCGGCGCGCTCGAACAAGCCGTTCCGGTTCTGCAACCCCGGCTGCTCGGAGCTGCCGACGGAGATGAACGACGGCGCGGGCGGAGGAATCGGCATGTACCCCGGCAACTCCAACTGGAGCTCGGGAGCCTTCTCGAGCGGGACGTGGGAGGTCTGGATGGGCCGCCGCGGCGACATCGCGCGCGCGATCCTGTACGCCGACGTGCGCTACGAAGGCGGCACCCACGGCACGACGA
Source organism: bacterium (assembly GCA_024226735.1). Taxonomy (GTDB): domain Bacteria; phylum Planctomycetota; class UBA1135; order UBA1135; genus JAAELL01. Next base: position 23,704 of record JAAELL010000032.1, read on the forward strand.
ACTTCGCGGAGCCGGACCTCGTCGCGACCAACTCCCAGGCCTTGATCGCGGGCTCGAACACAGGCATGAACGAGTCGGTCGCGTACATGGGCATCCTCTCGGTGCTGCTAGCCTGGCACGAGCAGGACCCGGTCGACGACAAGGAGCGCGACAAGAACGACACGGTCTTCCAGCATCAGGGCAACCGCAACCCGTTCGTCGACCACCCCGAGTGGGTCGACTGCCTGTACAACAACGGCTGTGCCCTGTTCGAGGTCTACTGCACGCCCGCCGCTCCGAATTCGAGCGGTGGATCGGCGATCATCGGAGCGTTCGGCAGCCCGGTCGCGACCGACAACACGCTGTCGCTCACGGCCGACCAGCTCCCGACGAGCCAGTTCGGATACTTCCTCGCGAGCGAGACCGACGGCTTCGTGTTCCACCCCCCGGGCAGCTCGGGCAACCTGTGCCTCGGCGGTCAGATCGCGCGCTTCGTCGGCCAGGTGCAGAACAGCGGCAACCTGGGCAGCTTCGGGATCGCCGTCGACTTGACCTCGATCCCCACCTCCCCGCCGTCGAGCGTCGTCGCGGGCGAGACCTGGCACTTCCAGGCCTGGTTCCGTGACCCGCCGACGTCGAACTTCACCGACGCGTTGCGCATCACTTTCCAGTAGCGCCGGCAGTAGGCCGCGCGTCGAACACGATCCTCCCGCCCTGCACGACCAGGACGACCTGGCGCAGGGCGGCGGGGTCCCGCAGCGGGTCGGCGCCGAGCACGACGAGGTCCGCGACGTAGCCAGTCTCTATCCGGCCTCGGTCGAGCGCCCGACCGAGCACCTGCGCCGCGCCGCTGGTCGCGGCCCTCAGCGCCGCTGCCGGCGTCATCCCGTAGGCGACCATCAGCTCGATCTCGCGCGCGTTGTCGCCATGCGCGAAGACGCCGGCGTCGCTCCCGCAGGCGATCGTGACTCCAGCCGCGAGCGCGCGCTCCATCAGCCCGCGCGCCGTCTCGATGCGCGGATGCTCGGGCTCGCCCGGCGTCCATCCGGAGTAGCGCGCCATCGCCTCCGAGGCGGAGAGCGTCGGGCACAGGACCACTTCGTGCTGCACCATCAGCGCGAGCACGTCGTCGGACGCGTGGTACCCGTGCTCGATCGTCTTGACGCCGGCGAGCACGGCGCGACCGATCGCCTCGTCGGTCGACGCGTGCGCCGCAACGGGGAGTCCCGCGCTCGACGCCTCGTCGACGATCGCCTCGAGCTCCACGCTCGAGAAGGTCGGGGTCGAGGGCGCACCGCGCTTGCGCCGGTAGTCGGCGTACACCTTGATCCAGTCCGCACCCGCGGCGATCTGCTGGCGCACGGCTCGGCGCACGCCGTCGACGCCATCGGCCACTTGCGCCCCTTTCGGCACGTCCCAGCGCGGGTCGAAGCCCGACGGTCCGTAGCATCCCGTCGCGACGAGCGCTCGCGTCGCCGCCAGGATGCGCGGCCCCGGCACGATCCCGGCCGCGACGGCGTCGCGTAGCGCGACGTCGGCGTAGCCCGCCCCCTGAGCGAGACGGAGCATGGTTTTGCCTTCCGCTGGGGTCAGGATCGGTCGAACCGCGCGTGCGCACACAAGCGCAGCCGCTCGCGTTCCGAGAGCACTTCGCCGAGGCGCACGTCACTCGCGAGCTTCGCGAGCAGCTCGGTGCGGCGCGTGGCGGACAACGGTGCGGACAAGATCCGTCCGCCGCGGACGCTGGCAATCGCGACTTCGGGCTCGCGGCTCCAGCTCAGCCCGGGCACGACCGGCGGTCCCTCGCTGCAGCGATCGCCTTGCGCCGCGAGGATCTGGTCGGCCGCGCACGCATCCTCGGCGAGGTCGGCCCGCTGGGCCGCGCGCGGTTCCCCGATGAAGAAGTGCCGGGCAGCGAGCCTCGGGAGCCAGACGTCGACGCGGCAGAGGCGCGCGAGCATCTGTCCGAGCGCGCGCAGCGCCAGTCGACGGCGCTCGAGCTCGTGCTCGTCCGCGAAGAACTCCGGGGCGGGACGCATCGCGTCGAGCTCGCGCGTCACGAGCACGGAGCGCCGCGCGAACACACCGCGTCCCGCGCTCGCGACAGCCATCGGCTCGGGCGTAGGAACGCCGGCCGCACGCAGGTGGCACAACAGGTTCCACTCGCGCGCCGCGAGGCTCTCCGAACGGGGCTTGGTGAACCGCGCGCGCAGGCACTGCCCCAGGGGCGGGTCGCTGTAGCGGCGCACGAACACGAAGCCGGTCCCCGCGCCCCGCGGCCGCCCGCTGAGCGGCGCATCCGGCCCGGTGGGCGTCCCCGGTAGGGGGCAGCGCAGGAGCACCGTCCCGCTTTCGCGCGCGACCTCCGCGGCACGCCCCTCTCCCTCCAGCCCCGCGCCCGTTCCCAACAAGTCCCCCACCGTTCGCGCGCCGAGCGCAGCGAGGTCGGGAACGAACGGAGCGAGGGTTACCTGCGCATCTTCAACACCGGTCTCGTACACCTTGCGCGGAGGATAGCAGGGTAGACTCCCGAACGCTCCGAATGGACTCCGGCATGTACTCGAAACTCATCACGCTACCCCTCACGCTCCGCCGCACGTTCGGAGCCTCTCTAGCCGCTTTTGCCGCCCTTGCCGCATGGGCTCCCTGTGCGATCGGCGCGCAGGACGAAACGCCCACGCCGCCGCCTCCCCAAGAGACCGAGCTCGAGAAGGCGCTGCGCACGCACGCGTTGCTCGGGCGGCTCAAGACCGAGCACGGCGCCGAGTGTCCGCCGTTCCTGTTCGTCGTCGAGAGGCCACGCAGGGATGAGCCGGGCCGGCTCGAGCAGGTGAGCGAGACGTTCGCGCCGTGGCTACAGAAGCTCGGCGAGGTCTTCCAGCGCGAGTTCGTCCTCTACAACAAGCTCGAGCCCCTGGCGAAGCCGGACCCGCTCCCCGTCTATTTGCTCGCCTCCCCCGCCGGCATGCGCAACGCCGTGCGTTACGAGAAAGAGCGCGGCCGCTTCGGGGAGCGCGTCATTTTCCTCGACGAACCCGGCGTCCTCGTCACCTACTTCGACGCGAACCTCGCGCGCATCCCCAAGAACGTCCTGCGCCATCCCCTGCTCGTCGCCGCCGCGACGCGGCTGATCGAGACGAACCACAGGGCGGAGGGCGCGGGCCCGTCCGAGACGTGGATGGTGCGCGGGCTCGCGCGCTACCTCGCGAGCCACGGGCCGGAAACGACGCCGGCCGACATGGACGATCCCCCGTTCGACGCCGAGGCGCTGAAGACGCTGCGACCCTTCCTCGGCGACCTGGACACGCGGGCGACGTTCGTCGTTCCGCTGGCGGAGCTGGTCGACGCCCGCACCGCCGACGCGCGCAAGAGCCTCGTCCGCCAGCGCGCGATGGACGCATCGCTCCCGTTGCCCTCGTTCGAAGACGTGGAAGAGCTGCTCGACGCGCAGTCCGCGCTCTGGCTGCACTTCTTGTTTCGCGGGCGCGGCAGCCGCTACCGCGCCGCCACGCAACGCTACGTCGCCAAGGTCCTGCACGGCAAGGGCGGCGCAGCCGAGCTCGCGGCGACGCTCGGCGCGGCGACGACCAAGCTCGACGCGGAGTTCCTCAGCTACATCGACAACCTCGCCGGCGGCGGGGTCGTCGCGGGCGCAGCGCCGTCCGTGCGCCGCAAGCGCGAGTCGGAGGCGGCGATCGTCCACGGCGAGGTCGGGGTCCCGATCGACACGGACGAGCAGTTCCTCGCCATGGCGCTCGCACGCGCGCGCGCCGGGCAGGTCGAGAACGCCGTGATGACGCTCGAGGACGGACTCGAGCTACTGGACACCGGCGACCGAGATCGCCTCGCGCGCGAGCTCGAGCGCTTGCGCGCGGTCTCCGAGGCACGCGACAAGTACCTGACGGACGTGGCCGAGCGGCGCGGCAAGCTGCGACTCGAGCGGGACGGGAAGCGGTTGACGGTACAGGTCGCGGCGCTCGAGGACGGCATGCTGCGGCTCAACGACAATGACGCGGGCCTGACGGACCTGCCGGTGTCGCGCATCACGGCGCTGGAGCTGGCGCGCAACATGGGCAAGAAAGCAGCGGACTACGGCCCCGCGTGGATCTCGGCCTACGCACTGCTGCTCGCGGGCGAGAAGCGCTGGGACAAGAAGCTCGAGGGAGTCGCGGACGACGCCGGCGTGCGCTCCGACGGCACCGAGATCACGCGCCTCGTCGGGACCGGCATCGCCCTCACCCGTCTCGACGATCTGTCGCGACGCCCCGTGCCCATCGACGCGGCCGACGCCGACGAGATGGCAAGCGTGATCGAGGCCCTGTGGAAGGAGTCCGGCTCGCTCGCGCCCGTGCGCGAGCGCAAGGCCGCCCTGCACGCGCTGGCGACCGAGGCACTCGGCGTCGTCTACGCGTGGCAGGGCGTCGAGGAATCGCTCGCCGGCAAGGTGCGCCGTCTGCCGAGCGGCAAGACTCGCGTGACCTACGCCTTCGACGAAGCCGGCGAGGCGGCCGACTTCCTCCCGGTGAAGGACTACCTGCAAGGCCGCCGCGACGAGCGGTTCGAAGTCCCCCCGGCGATGCAGAACGCCAAGCTGACCGTGCGCGGCGGCAACTTCGAGGGCAAGGGCGCGATCTGCGTGCGGCACAAGCTGGCGTTCGAGGCGCCGACCGTTCGTTACGAGTACCTGTACGCGCGCTCCGCCAAGGGCGGTGGACAGGCGACGATCCTCGTCGGCATCTGCGACGACCGCAAGGCGAGCTATATCGGCGCGTGGGACATCTTCGACCTCGAAGCGTACGACCTGCCGACCAGCTTCGCGCGCACGGCGTTCCACGAGGGCGAACGCCTCATCGAGCCCGTCAAGGCCAAGAAGCTCGAGATCCGGCACGACGGCAAGGGCACGGTCCAGCTGTGGGTCGGCGGCAGGAAGAAGCGTGAGGTCGAGGTCGGGCCGCGCCTCGAGGGCAGCGTCTTCGTGTGGATCCACTCCACCGTGTCGGTCGCGATCAAGAGCTTCGAGATCGAGGGACGCGTCGTGTTCCCGCAAGACGACCCGACGCGCGATGCATGGATCGCGACGCGGCTCGCGGAAGCTGGGCTCGGTGAGTAGCGACCTACGACTGCTCGCGCTCGCCCTCCTCGCGCCGTGCGGCCAGGGCCTCGCCGGCGAGAACGGCACGCAAGACGGCCCGACCCGGACGAGGTCGTGCACGACGTGAATCCGGACATCGTGTACACCTGATCACACCACTAGCACGCGGGCCTGACCGCGGGGCGCAATTCGCAACGTCGCGGAGAGCTGCAACTCAGTGGCGAACGCAAGCGCGGCACGCCCCTCCACAAGAGAGGTCGTGCCGCACGTGTCGACTTGCCGTGGCGCCTCACGGTGCCACGTCTAACGCGCTGGAATCGGCTACAGGAACTGGACCTCGCGCACGTCGGTGAAGTTGCTCGAAGCGCCGTCGCGGAACCATCCCTGGAAGTACCAGGTGTCGCCAGCCATCAGCGCCACCGAGAACGGCGGGCCACCGATCGGGACGGCGGAAACGTCGACGTCGATGCTGAAGCAGCCATCCGCGCCCGAGCTCTGGACGAGCGGCGCGTAGCGTCCGAGGTTCGGACCGAGCGCGAGGCAGAAGAGCCCCGAGCTGCCGGGAGGCGTCACGCCCGGGGGGGTGGCGCCGTCGCTCGCAAGGAAGTACCCGAACTCGTTCGCGGGCAAGTTCGTAGCCGTCAGAGTCAAGCTGTTGTCCGCGGCGACGTCACTGCCGGTCGCAACGATGTCGGCGGGGCTGCCGGTCGAGTTTGCGACGGCCGGGCCGCACACGGACGTGCCGACTTCGAGCGGAATGCCCTTCTCGATCACGATGTTGTCCCAGTAGAACAGCGTGCCGTTGCCGCCCGAAGCAATGCGGATCTCGTTCCAGACGAGGTCGGGAATCATGATGTCGAGATCGGCGGCGCACAGCGGATGCGCGACCGGGGGCGAGACCCACATGCGCAGGCGCTCGTCACCGGGCAGGTAGTCGATGCGCACGACGAGGCGGTCGGCGTTGCTGCTGCTCGTGCCGGGGATCAAGTCCGGCGGGTTACCCGTTTGGGGATCGACGCCCCACGAGTTGGCCTGCCACGGCGAGCCCATGAAGAGCTTCTCGGCCACGAACTGCTCGTTGAGTGAGAAGCCGCCGAAGTTGTCCGGCGAGGGCACCTGGAAGGCCTGCGTGCTGAACGAGAACCACATCGTCGTGTTGTCGACGCCGAACAGTCCCGTCGTCGGATCGGCGACGTCGGGGTGCGCCGCGGCGTCGGGGAAGCGGAAGGCCCCCTCGAACTCGACAGCCTGCTGGGCGTAGTTGCCGAGGTCGTCAGCGCCCATGTACGGGAACGGGTTCCCCGGGTTGGTCGGCGCATTGGCCTGCACGACGACGGCGTCGTGCGTCACGTCGGGCGCCGCCCACCAGTTCGTCGACCAGCCGGTGCCGCCGGACATGTCGTGGACGAGGCCGGGGAACGGGTAATCGAACGACTCGAAAGCGACGAGTTCGACTTGAGCCGCGGCAGGGGCGGCGAAGCTCGCCGCCACCAAGAGAGGAACGAAGCGTTGGAACCTGAGCATGGAGAGACTCGAGAGTGAGGGTTGGGGAGGGATCGTTCGGTTTCCGGGAGGAGGAGAGGCTCGCCCCACCGTCCACTGCGGTCGTCCCAACGACGACCGGACCACGCTGGGATCGTAGCAGAAGGTTCCCAGGGTCCTTGGAATCGCGCAAAGCGAGGGGAGTCACGTCGAGCTATGGGACGTCGCGCGTGCTTTTGACAAGATTGCGCGGTCCACTCTCACCGATTCCTCACCGTCCATGCAGCGCCTTTTTCTCCTCGACGGAACCGCACTCGCGTACCGCTCGCACTTCGCGCTCGCGCGACAAGGACTCTCGACGCCCGACGGCCGACCGACGGGAGCCGTGTACGGATTCACGCAGACGCTGCGGCGCATCCTCGAGAGCGAGTCCCCCGACAGGATCGCGGTCGCGCTCGACGCACGTGGACCGACGTTCCGGCACGAGCAGTACGCGGAGTACAAAGCGACGCGTCAGAAGGCGCCGGAGGAGATGATCGAGCAGCTCGAGGACATCCGCGAGATCGTCCGCGCGCACGGGATTCCGCTGTTCGAAGTACCCGGCTTCGAAGCGGACGACGTCATCGGCACGTTGGCCTTGCAGGGCGAACGCGCGGGCATGGAGGTCTTCATCGTCACCGGCGACAAGGACTTCATGCAGCTCGTGTCCGATCGCGTGCAGCTCTACAACCTGTTCAAGACGGGCATCGACCTGCAGGTCGACGGGCTCGCCGCCGTCGAGGAGAAGTTCGGTACGACGCCGGACCGCGTCGTCGACGTCCTCGCCATCATGGGTGACGCATCGGACAACGTGCCCGGCGTCAAGGGCATCGGCGAGAAGGGTGCGATCAAGCTAATCGGCCAGTACGGCTCCGTCTCGGGCGTGCTCGAGCACCTCGACGAGATCAAGGGCAAGGCGCGCGAGCACATCGAACGCGACCGCGAGCAGCTGTTGCTGTCACGCGAGCTCGTGACGATCGACACTTCGGTCCCGCTCGAAATGTCGGCGACCGACCTCGCCGCTCCGGCCCCGGATACGGACGAGGTCCTGGGCGTGTTCAAGCGGCTCGACTTCCAGAGCCTCGTCAAGCGCGTTCGCGAGAGCTCCGAGTCCGGCGCCGGACTCGAGCGCGACTACGTCACGATCACCGACGCCGCGTCACTGGAAGCGATGCTGACGGAGCTGCGCGAGGCCGGCTGCTTCGCGCTCGACACCGAGACGACCGGGCTCCTCCCGCTGCAGGCGCGGATCGTCGGCGTGTCGTTCAGCGCCCGCGCGGGACGCGCCTTCTACGTTCCGTTCAACGCGAGTCCAGCGGTGGTCCCGGGCGGCGAGAAGGCCTTGCTCGCGGCGCTCGCACCACTCCTGGAGGACACGGAGCTCCGCCACGTCGGGCAGAACTACAAGTACGACTCTCTCGTCTTCGCGGCGCACGGGATCGAGCTGCCGCCGCCCGCCTTCGACACGATGGTCGCGAGCTACACCGTCGCCGGCGCGAGCCGCCGCCACGGCCTCGACGAGCTCGCGCTCACCTACTTCGACCTGCAGAAGATCCCGACCAAGGACATCATTGGCACCGGCAAGAAGCAGGTGACGATGGCCGAGGTCATGGTCGAGCAGGTCGCCGAGTACGCATGCGAGGACGCGGACGTCACGTGGCGCCTGTACGAAGTGCTCTCGAAGGAGATCGAGGAGACGGACAACGCCGCGCTGTTCTACGACCTCGAGATGCCGCTCGTGCCCGTGCTGGCGGCGATGGAGCGGCGCGGCATCCGCATCGACGTCGGTCACCTGAATGGTCTCGCGAAGGAGCTGACCTCCGAGATTCAATCGGCCGAGGCCGATATACACCGGCTCGCCGGTGAAGAGTTCAACGTCAACAGCACCAAGGTCCTCGGCGCGATCCTGTTCGAGAAGCTGCGCATCCAGGACGACGCCGGCGTCAAGCGCCCGAGGAAGACGAAGACGGGCTGGGCGACGGACCACGCGACCCTCACCGACAAGTACGCGGACGTTCCGATCGTCAGGTCGCTGCTCGAGTATCGCGAGGCGAACAAGCTCAAGAACACCTACCTCGATCCTCTGCCGACCTACGTCAACCCGCGCACGGGCCGCGTGCACTGCTCGTTCAGCCAGACGACTGCGGCGACCGGCAGGCTCGCGTCGAGCGGTCCGAACCTGCAGAACATCCCCGTGCGCACCGAGCGCGGCCGCCGCCTGCGCGAGGCCTTCGTGCCGCAGGAGGCGGACGAGCGCGGCGACTGGGTCCTGCTCGCCGCCGACTACAGCCAGGTCGAGCTACGCGTCATGGCCCACCTATCCGGCGACCCCGGACTCGCGGACGCGTTCGCGGCCGGCCGCGACATCCACGCCTCGACGGCCTCCGTGATTTTCGACGTCGACCCGGACACCGTCGACCGCGGGATGCGCTCCCAGGCCAAGGCGATCAACTTCGGCCTCTTGTACGGCATGGGGCCGGCGCGCCTCGCGCGCGACACCGGCCTCACGGTCGCGGAGGCGAAGGCCTTCATCGAGCGCTACTTCTCGGCCTTCCCGAGCGTCCGCCAGTGGCTTGACATGACGCTGGAGAGCGCTCGCGAGCGCGGCTGGGTCGAGACCCTCCTGGGCCGCCGTCGCAGCATCTCCGACATCAACTCACAGAGCCCGCGGGCCCGCGTCTTCGCCGAGAACATGGCGGTCAACACGCCCGTCCAGGGGTCCGCCGCCGACATCATCAAGAAGGCGATGATCGATCTGGAGACGCGCCTCGCCGCGTCGCCGCTCGCGGCGAAGATGCTCCTGCAGGTCCACGACGAGCTGCTCCTGGAGCTTCCGAGGGCGGAGCTCGATGAGACGCAGAAGATCGTCGGCGAGTGCATGGAGAACGCGGTCGTCCTGGACGTACCGCTGAAGGTGGATTTCGGGTCCGGGCGCAACTGGCTCGAGGCGCACTGACGAGGGCATCGGCGGAGTACCGACGCCGCATCGCATGAGTCCCAGGTGAGCGACGGAACACTGCCGAACCTTTCTCCGTCCATGGGTAACACTCCACCCGACCGCGGATAGGCCCGATAGAAACCGCGCGGAGAACAAAGAAAATGTCCATCTCACCACAGTCATCCGGCCTCACACGCCATACCGCGTGCGAGGTCGTCGATTGCTTGCGCCACCAAGCTGCCATCCTCGACTGCGACGGCACGGTCGTCGCCACCAACCGGGCAATCGCCCTCCCCATCGGAGCGAACTACCTCGCGGTCTGTGACGGACCCGAGGGCGCGCCCCCGCTCGGGCGCGAGCGGTTCGGGACGGGGCTGCGGCAGCTCATGCAGGGGCGCGGCCGGACATTCGAGCTCTATGGGGAGTCCGAGGTGGAAGGAAGCGATCCGCACCTCTTGCGCGGAAGGATCACGCGCCTCGAAGACCTCGACGGGGCGTACTTCCTCGTCTCGGGCGAGGACCTCGGCGTCCTCGGCACCGTCACCGAGTAGCGACACCACTAGCGGCTCGGCGAGCCGACGTGCTGGGGGCGCCACTTGGCCTCGATCGCGCGGAGCTCGCGCCGGCTCGGGACACGCCAGCCGCGGTGGTGCACCAGGTCGTACTTCTCGCGCTGGATCTTGGCCAGGATCTCGTCGGGAAGCTCGGGCTCGATCCCGAGCTCGCGGCGGCGCTCCTGCAGGGTCCACTCCCGCTCGAGGGTCTCGAGCCAGGCACCCCGGCGCCAGGCGGAGCACGAGGCACGGAACGCGGCCGTCGCCAAGACGACGAGCAGGCCGGCCAAGAGGAGTACGAGCCCTCGCCGACCGTCGGTCGACGCTGTCCACAGACCCTGCCCTACGGCCATCGAGGTCGAGGCGAGCGCGAGCGCCACGACCAAGTAGCCAGCGATCGCCGTGCATCGGGCACGGCGCACACTCCGGCGGACTTCTTGGGCGCTGGTCATCACGCCTCTGTCCAGGCAAACCGCGTACCGGCTTCGGACCCGTCCGGAGAGGCTCCTGGAGGGGTGAAGGCTCGGGCTGGGCCCCACGCGGTGTCTCATGGAAAGGACGGGGGCCGGCGCGGTGTCCTGTGGCGCGGTCAACGGCGCCCGTTCGACCTCCAGTGCACGTGAGGGTCTTGCCGATTCGTCCTTTGCGAGGGCCCGACCCTGTGCTAGAAATTGCGTGCTGGTGGACCCACGGCACGGGACTGCCAGAATCCCTAAGCCCTTGCTCCTACTGAACTTCTATCCGGACTCGTGCGCCGCTTCTCCGCGCGGGCCCCGGTGAGACGCGACCCATGGCCGAAACCGCACTCGAAGAGACCGTCGAGGCTGGCATCTTCAACGTGGTGCCCGAGCTCTGCATCGCGTGCGACGCGTGCTGCCAGGACTTCCCCGAAGTCTTCTGCATGGGCACGGACGAGAAGGCGCACGCGCTCGACGACCAACAGGCGACGCTCTACAACGCGCGCACGGTCGTCGACGTCTGCCCGACGGCCGCGATCGAGTTCTCGGGCGAGCTTCCGCCGCCCGTGCTCGAGATCGAGCTGGAAGAGGTCAAGGGCTGGGAGGCCGAGTGGGCGCAGTACCGCGACGCGCCCGAGGACCGGCTGGAGCGCGACCGCCGCTACGGGCGCGACTTCACCGTCGACGAGAACGACGGCTACGTCCACGTGAAGCTCCAGCTGCCGACGCGCGTGCCCGCCGTCCGCGACCGCTTCCGCTACGGCGCGCCGGCGGTGATGCCGGAGTACAAGACGCACGTCTACATGGAGGGCAAGGCCCTCTACTGCACGGCATGGGTCCCGCGCCTCTCGCCGTCGGACAAACAGGACGTCAAGGAGCTCAAGGCGAGAATCCTGAAGCTCGCGCACACCTCGAGCAGCTTCCCCGGCCGCTTCACGACCGAGTGGGAGTTCCCGAACAAGGACATCGTCGGCTTCCGGCACCGCTTCGACGCCCACGGCATGGTCGAGGTGCTCCTCTTCACCGACAAGGCGAAGATGGACGCGTTCGAGTGGAAATCGCACTTCATCACCGAGAAGTGCACGTCGTGTTCGATCTGCGAGCGCGTCTGCCCGACCAACGCGATCTCGTCCGGTGAGCGCTACTTCATCGACCCGGACCTGTGCATCAACTGCTCGGTGTGCGGCGTCTACTGCCCCTTCGACGCGATCGACGACAACGTCGAGGTCGTCGTGCAGAAGATCAAGCCGAAGCAGGTGCCCAAGGCGGTCGTCCACGAGGAGCTGTGCACGGGCTGCGAGTTCTGCGTCAACGTCTGTCCGTTCGAGGCGCTCGAGATGAAGGCGCTCGGGGACAACAGCCTCTACTCGATGCCGCAGACGAGCCAGATCGCCTACGTGATCGACAAGAACTGCGTGTCGTGCAAGCTCTGCGAACAGGTGTGCATCAAGGGCGCGATCGAGGTCCCGCGCGCGCACCAGTTCTCGGACATCGGCATGTCGTTCATGAGCTATCTGTCGGACGAGCACTGAGCGCCATGCGGGCGCTGCTCTCCCTCCTCGCCCTCTTGGGCTTCGGCCTGACGGGGTGCTCGGACGAACCGCAACCGCGCCCGCCGCTCAACATCCTGCTCGTCAGCCTCGATACGACGCGCGCCGACCACCTGTCGACGTACGGACACGAGCTCGAGACGTCCCCGTCACTCGACGCGCTCGCGCGCAAAGGGCACCGCTTCGCACGCGCCTACACGCCGATGCCGACGACGCTGCCGGCGCATTCGGCGATGTTCTCGTCCCTGTACCCGCGCCAGATCGGGGTGCTGTCGAACCTGGGAACGCTCGACGAGGACATCGTCACGCTGACCGAGCACCTGGGCGAGGCCGGCTTCGTGACCGGCGGCTTCACCGCGTCGCAGCCGCTCGCCGCGGCGATCAAGGGCGAGACGACGGGCTTCGACCAGGGCTTCGACCATTACGACGACACGACGAGCCACGTGCGCGACGCGAACGTGATGTGCGGGCTCGCGCTGGATTGGATGAAGCAGAACGCCGAAGAGCGCTTCTTCTGCTTCCTGCACATGTTCGACGCGCACACTGACTACGACGCGCCTCGAGAGCACAAAGCCACGTTCGGGGTCGAGGCGGAGGAGTTCCTGCCGGGCTGGACACACATGTCGTTCGCGGTCGAGCCTGACGGGCTGACCCCGGAGCTCGTCGCGGACTCGGTGCGCGCCTACGACGCCGAGCTGCACTTCGCCGACACCGAGCTGGGCAAGCTGCTCGACGCCCTGGAGGCCGAAGGCCTGCGGGAGAACACGATCGTCCTCGTCGTCTCCGATCACGGCGAAACGCTCGACGAGCTGATCGAGCCCTACGCCTACGCGTTCGACCACGGTGAGTTTCTGTACCCGCGCGAGCTGCACGTGCCGTTCGTCCTGTGGCTGCCGGCTGCGCTCGGGATCGAGGGTGGCGCGGTTCACGAGCAGGAGGTCGACCTGCTCGACGTGATGCCGACGCTATTGGACCTCGCCGGCGTTGCGCCGCCGGAGCTCATCGAGGGCCGCTCTCTCGTCCCGCTGCTCGAGGGAGACGAAGTCCCCGGGCGGACGCTGATCGCCGAGCGACATCCGACGCCCAAACCGCAGAACGATTGGATGAAGGGCCCCGAGTACGCGCTCGTCCGAGACGGCTGGCTGTCGGTCCATTCGACGGGGCGCGGCGAAGAGCTCTTCGACCTGTCACGCGACCCGCAGGCCGTGAACAACCTGCGCGCGAGCGACCCCGAACGCTTCGAGAAGATGCGCGCTCGCGTCGAGAAGTGGCTCGAGGTCAAGCTGCCGGTGTACGGAGCCGAGGCCGCCAAGGCCGGATCGGCGCGGGACAAGGCGCTCGAGGGGATCGGCTACACGCAGGGGGGGTAGAGCGACCGGCATGAGCACGGAACCGACGAGCCCCCGGCTGTTCGTTCTCATGCGTTCCTGAAGCGCTACCGCCAGTTCTACGACTTCGGTATACGGCCCGTCGCCGAAGAGCTCGGGTTCGAATCCGTGCGAGCCGACGACCTGCACGTGCACGGGGCTCGGGCGAAACCCGTTGGCGGAGGCACTCGAGGCTCCGTTCAAGCAGGTGCTCGCCAACGCCGGCTTCGACACCACGGAGATCCGAGCCAAGATCCTCGAGGCCGACCCGTGGATCGGTTGCGACGTGGAATCGGGCGACGTGATCGATCTACGCGGCACCGACGGGCTCGTTCCAATCGAACAGGTCTTCCGCCCCGTCGAGGTCGCCGCGACCTTCGCATCGAAGCTCTTGACCGGCCACCCGCTCGACACGGACGGCGACTAGTTTTTCGGGCAAAGTCTCGGAAGCGCCGCACGCAACGCGAAGGGACCTCCGAGCGGGAGACCGCACCGCCCCCGGCACGGCTCGCCAGGATCCGCGGTCATCCAACAGAACGGTCCCAACGATGCATTACGCCCTTCGACGTCTTCTCGCCGCCACCAGTGTGTTCGCCTGCGCCGCTGCCGGCGCCTCCGCCCAATTGCCGACCAGCTTCTCCATCGCCGGCGATGGAGCGACGATCAGCGCCCCCAGTACCTTCACGGGGGTCGCGATCACGGCCGGCGACATCCTCACCGCGGCGACCGTGCCGCCGCCCCCCGGCGGCGTGAACTCACCCGGCAACGGCATCCTGCCCGCCCCTGCGGTCCTGATCAGCGCGGGGCTCGGCCCCCCGGCGCCCGGACTCGGGCTCACGACGCACGCTGGCTGCGTCGGCGTGCCGCCGGGCGGGCTGTGCCCCGTCGAGGTCGATGCGCTCGCGTACGGCTCCGACTTCCCAATCCCGACGCACGCGACGGCGCCGAGCACGTACCAGTTCTCGGTCGATCGCTGGGCCGCCGGCATGCCCGGCACGCCTCCGCTCTTCGCCGCGATCGGAGGCGAGGGCTCGCTCGGGATCACCGAAGCCGCCGCGGACATCTTCGGTGACGTCGGGATCCCGCTCGCGCCGGTGCCCCCGTTCGGACCGGCTCTCCTCGGCGCGCGCAAGCTCGTCGACGGCAACGGCGTCGGCCCTCCGCCGTTCATGGTGCCGTTTCCGTTCGCGCTCGGGCTCCTCGAGCCGTCCCCGCCCGTCCCCGGGCCGGGTGCCGGTGACGACCTGGACGCAGTCGACGTCAACGTGTTGTTCTGGAACTACCCCATCTACTACTCGCTCGACTCCGCGTTCCCGAACCCCGCGACGGGAATCCCGAACAGCGGGACGGCCCTCGCGCACGGCGTCAGCGGCGCCGACGTGCTGCTGACTCCCGCGGCAGGAGCGGGTCCGGTGATCTACGCCCCCGCCCCGCTGCTCGGCCTCGATCTGATGGGCTTCGACACCGACGACCTCGACGCGCTGGCGCTGATGGAGAACGGCACGGGAGCCTTCGAACCCGCGCCGCAGCCCTTCTCCTGGGCCGGTGGTGCGACCGACATGCTGCTGTTCTCCGTCCGCGCGGGCTCGGCGGTCGTCGGAATGCCCGACAGTCTGTTCGGCCTGCCGATCGAGCCCGGCGACATCCTCTCGACGCCCGTCGCCGGCGGCGTCTCGCCGTTTCCGAGCATCTTCGTGGCGGCGGAGACGCTCGATCTGTGGACGGTGCGTTCCTTCGGCCCGCATCCCGTGACGGGGCTTGCGATCGGTGACGACCTCGACGCCCTCGACGTGGTCAATCAAGGCACGCTCAACGACTGCAACAACAACGGCGTGCACGACCCCTTCGACATCCTCGTCGGCAACTCGACCGACAACAACGGCAACGGCACGCCGGACGAGTGTGAGACGGTCGGCACGAACTACTGTGGCCCGGCGAACCTCAACTCCTCCGGACAGCCGGCGATCATCGCAGCGAACGGCGTCGCGCTACCGCAGGGACCGCTGCTGCTCGGCGCGTCGCAGATGCCGACGAACCAGTTCGGCTACTTCCTAGCGAGCCAGGCGACGGGGACAGCAACGCCGCCCGGCAGCCAGGGCATCCTCTGTCTCGGCGGCAGCATCGCGCGCTTCAACCTGCAGGTGCAGAATTCGGGCACGAGCGGCGCGTTCTCGATCCAGGTGAACACGGCGAACATGCCGAGCAACCCGCCGGCGCCGATCCAGGCGGGCCAGACGTGGCACTTCCAGTGTTGGTTCCGCGATCAGAATCCGGGCGTGACGTCGAACTTCACGGACGGGATCACCGTGCAGTTCTAGTGGTGTGATGCAGACAGTCCGGACTCCGTACTGTCTGCCGGCTCCGTACTGTCTACTGCTCGAGCGGCGACTTCGCCTTCAGCTTGTCCTGGAACTTCGCGCGCACCTTCTCGACCTTCGGTAGCGCGACGCCGCGCACGTACCCCTTGCCCGGGTTGAGGCACACGTAGTTCTGGTGGTACTCCTCGGCGAGGAAGAACTCCGTCAAGGGTTCGAGCTTGGTCACGATCGGGTCGTCGAACACCTTCGCGTCGGTCAAGTCGTCGATGACGGCCTGCGCCAGCTCCTTCTCCTGCTCGTCCGCGTAGAAGATCGACGAGCGGTACTGCGGTCCGCGGTCGTTGCCCTGGCGGTTGAGCGTCGTCGGGTCGTGCGTCGCGAAGTGCACCTTGAGCAGCTCCTCGTAGGAGATCCTCGAGGGATCGAAGACGATCTTGACGACCTCGGCGTGGTCGGTCAGGCCCGAGCACACGGCCTGGTAGTTCGCCGTTTCGGCCGTGCCGCCGGCGTAGCCCGAGATGGCCTCGGAGACGCCGTCGAGCTCCTCGAAGACCGCTTCGACGCACCAGAAGCAGCCACCGGCGAAGACGACCTCGGCCCGTGCGGGTTCAGCGTCCGGAGCCTTTTCGGACTCCGCGCTGGAGCCTGTGTCCGCGACGGGATCGGGAGCCGCGTCGGTCGTTTCTGCTGTCTCCTTCTGAACGCTGCTCCCCGGGCTCGCCGCCTCCGACGGGGACGAGATGCCGCCGTCGTAGGCGGTCCCACAGCTCATCGCCGTCATCAGGACGATCGAGCACGTGAGCAGGAAAGGCGCGGCGGTCGATGTGGGCTTGCTCATGGACTTGCGTCTACGGGGCCGGAGCGGATTCTGTGACGGGCTCAGGAGTCCTCACCAGGGTCCTCTTCCGGCACCCGTCCCGCAACGCCCGGCTGACCGGATGAACCGTCGCGGCCGCGCACCTCGTCGCGGTACAAGAGGCTCGCCGGCCGCACCGCGCTCTTGCCGAACCGCTTGCGCAGCTTGTCCAGGCTTTCGGTGGCGGCCTCGAGCTTCTGGTTGGACTCCATCCAGTCGTCGCGCGAGCTCGGCTCCGGCGTGCCGAAGAGCGTGCCCTGCGCCGGTTGGCGCACGTCCTCTAGCTTCGAGACCTGGATCCCGAGCAGGCGCAGAGGACGCCGCTCGACGCGGTCGAGCAGCTCCTGGGCGACGGTGAAGAGCCGGGGCCCGAGGTTCGTCGCGAAGTCGAGCGTCTTCGTGCGCGTCACCGTCTTGAAGTTCGAGAAGCGCGCCTTGAGCGTCACCGTCCGACCTCGCAAGCCCTTGTCGCGCAGCGTGAACGCGACCTCTTCGCAGAACGAAAGCAGGAGCGTGCGCAGCTCCTCGCGGTCCGCGATGTCATTCGGAAACGTGCGCTCCATCCCGTGCGACTTCTCTTCCCGGCGCGACGAGACGCGCCGCGGATCGATGCCGTGGGCGAGATCGTGGATCCAGAGCCCCGACGCTCCGAAGCGCCGCGCGACGTCCTCGCGCACGAGGTCCGCGAGGTCGCGGACGGTGCGCACCCCGAGTTGCTCGAGGCGCTTGGCCGTGCGCGGTCCGACACCGAAGATCTTGCGCACGGGCAGCGGGTCGAGCACCTCGCGCACTTCCCCGGGCTGGATCACGCGGAAGCCGTCCGGCTTGTCGAGATCGGACGCGAGCTTGGCGAGGAACTTCGTCGGTGCTACGCCGACGGACGCGACGAGCCCGGTCTCGCGCAGGATGTCGGCCTTGACCTGTCGACCGACGTCGACCGCGTCGCCGAACAGCCGCTCGGACCCGGCGATGTCGAGGAAGGCCTCGTCCAACGAGAGCGGCTCGACGATCGGCGTGTAGCGCCGGAAGATCGACATGACCTTGCGCGACACCGCCGTGTACCGATCGAAGTCGGGCGGCAACAACACGAGGTTGGGGCAGAGCCTGCGCGCCTGAGCCGTCGGCATCGCCGAGTGCACGCCAAACTTGCGCGCCGCGTAGCTCGCGGCGGCGATCACACCACGGCTCGACGCCGGACCGCCGACACAGACCGGCAGCCCCTCAAGGGATGGATTGTCCCGTATCTCGACGGACGCGTAGAAGGCGTCCATGTCGACGTGCAGGATCGTGAGGCTCTGGTCCGAGGCCAAGACTACGGCGGGTACGGGGGATGTTATTGCGTGCGGCCAGCGCCACCCTATCCTATTCGCCCCCCATGCGATTCGAACACGTCCACCTCGAAGCCTTCGGGCACGTCCTGCCCGAGGAGAGCATCACTTCCGATGCCCTCGAGGAGCGGATTCGCGCCGTCTACGACCGGCTCGGACTCCACGTCGGACGGCTCGAGCTGATGAGCGGAATCCGCGAACGGCGCTTCTTTCCGGCCGGGACCCGGCCGAGCACCGTCGCGGCCGCGGCGGGCGAGATCGCGCTGGAGAAGAGCGGCGTCGCCCGCGAGCGGATCGGCTGCCTGATCCACGCGGCGGTCTGCCGCGACTTCATGGAGCCCGCGACCGCGAGCGTCGTGCACGCGCGCCTCGGGCTCCCACCGACGTGCCAGGCCTTCGACGTGTCCAACGCGTGTCTGGGGTTCGCGAACGCGATGACGCTCGTCGCGACGATGATCGAGCGCGGCGACATCGAGGCCGGCCTGGTCGTCGCCGGCGAGGACGGGCGGCCGCTGGTCGAGGAGACCCTGCGTGTCCTCAACACGCAGGACGGCATCGGGAAGAACGACGTCAAGCGCGCCTACGCCTCGCTCACGATCGGCTCCGGCGCCGCGGGTCTGGTCCTGACACGCAGCGAGCTCGCGCGCGCCCCCCATCGCCTGCTGGGCGGGATCGCGCTCGCCGCGACCGAGCACCACGAGCTCTGTTCGGGCGGCGCTCACACCGGCGGCGACGGGCCGCTGATGGAGACCGACTCCGAGGCGCTGCTCGTCGCGGGAAACGCCCTCGGTGCGCGCACCTTCGAGGCGTTCCAGCGCGAGCTCGGCTGGGACCGCCAGACGATCGACCGCATCGTCACCCACCAGGTCGGCGTTGCGCACAAGCGGCTGACGTTCGAGACGATGGAGCTCGATCACGCCAAGGACTTCACGACGGTCGAGATGCTCGGCAACGTCGGCTCCGTTTCTCTCCCCCTCACCCTCTCCAAGGCCGCGGACGAAGGCTTCGTCCAAGACGGCCATCAGGTCGCGATGCTAGGCATCGGCAGCGGACTGCACTGCCTGATGCTCGGCGTCGACTGGTAACGCCGCGCCTCCCCGCCGGCCCCGCCCATGCAAGAACTGTTGAACTGCATCGAGCTCGAGCCCCCCGGCACCGCCGACGCCAGCGTGATCTGGATGCACGGCCTGGGTGCTGACGCGAGCGACTTTCCGCCGGTCGTACCGATGCTGGGCCTCCCCGCGGACCACGGCGTGCGTTTCGTGTTCCCGAACGCACCGCGCATCCCGGTGACGGTCAATGGCGGAATGGTGATGCCGGCCTGGTACGACATCCTCGCGCTCGACTTCGACCGTCGCGTCGATGAGGAGGGCGTGCGCCGCTCGGCCGCGCAGGTCACGGCCCTGATCGAGCGCGAGCGCGAGCGCGGCGTCACCGCGAACCGCATCGTCGTCGCGGGCTTCAGCCAAGGCGGCGCGATCGCCTACCACGTCGGACTACGCCACCCCGAACGCCTGGCCGGCATCCTCGCGCTCTCGACGTACATCGCGTGCGACGGCGACCTCCAGAACGAGCGCAGCACCGAGAATGCGGACATCCCCATCTTCCACGGTCATGGAACGATGGACCCCATGGTCGTGCTCGGCATGGGCGTGGCGGCGCGCGAGAAGCTCACCGGGCTCGGGTACGAGATCGAGTGGCACGAGTACCCGATGCAGCATCAGGTGTGCGCCGAGGAGATCGAGGACGCCGGCCGTTTCCTCGCGAGTGTGCTCGGCTGATCGGCCGAGCGTCCATGGGGGCATCTACGGCAGCTGCGTCACCGTCACGTTGCCGAAGTGTGCATCGACGTGGTGCGCGACCAGCAGCAACGAGCCATCGGGGTGATCGGCGATCGCGGTCGTCGTGTAGTCGTAGCTCCACCCCGCCGGCTCGGCCTGGCCCAGCTGCCACAGCTTCATGCGGTAGCGCGTCCCGCCGGCGGGTTGGGTCTCGCAGCGCAGCTTGTAGAGGTACGTCACGCCGAGCTGCACCTGCCCGCCCGAGAGCGGGACGATCGTCTCGTTCTCGTTGACCCACAGCTCCCAACGCTCGGTGTTGTCGAACCAGCGGTAGAAGAAGCCACCTCCGAGCGGGTAGATGTCGTGCGTGGGCTGAGAGTAGGGGCCGCCCTGCGTGTGCCCGCTCCAGCGCATCACGAAACCGAAGGCGTAGGACTGCGTGCCCGTCGTGTAGCCCTGCGGGTCGAACGAGAGAACCGTCACCGGCACCGTGACCTCGTAGTTCTCCCACGCGTCGGCCCCGTCGGCCTCGCCGATCGTGACGAGCCGGTCGTAGCCGAAGGCCCCGGCGTCTTGGCGCAGCCCCGGGCCGAGGGTCGGGTGGTCGTCGACGTACCACTTGCCGTCGACGACCTGGCACGCGGACTGCAGGTCCCCGGCCTGGTTCGTGAGCACGTCCGACCAGTCCAGGACGAAGGGTGAGGGGTTCCAGGTGACGCCCGGCGCGTAGTCGACATAGATCGTCCTGTAGACGATGTGGTTCTCGTCGTCCTGCGCGACGAGCTCGAGCTCGTTGCGGTGCACGCCAGCGATCAGGGGAGCGCTCGTCAGGTTGCCGACGTACAGCTCGACGTTGAAGTCGCCCTCGTTCGCGAGTCGCCACGGGGCGTAGCTGACGGTACGGTCGTCCCCCAGCGCGAGCTGGGTCCACGACCCGCCGTTCAACCTGTAGTGCAGCGTGACCGTGTCGACGATGCGCGCCTCATCGCCGTCGGTGAGGTTGCCGATCACGTTGACCTGTGCCTGCGGGTTGCCGAGCTGGCCGAAGCGCTGCACGTTCTCGCCACTGGGAAGCTCGGAGCCGTACCACAGCGCGATCGCCGGAAAACCGTCTACGCCGTCGGGGTACGTACGCTCAGTCAGGTCGCCGCTCCACACCGTGTTGCCCGCGGCATCCTCGGAGCGGATGCGGAAGTGATACTCGGTGTCGTCGTCGAGGTCGGTCAGGTCGAGCTGGTGGTTGTGCGCAGCGCTCAAGAGGTCGATGCTGCCGCCCGCGTAGGTCGTGTCCAGCCCGTACTGCACGGTTGCGGTCGCGAGCTCGTCCGTCCACCACGCGATGCGGATCGACGAGTCGTCGAGCGGCTCCGACTCGATGCGGTACTGGCTCGGCGCTGTCGTGTCCGTCGGTGAGCCACCGTCCTCGGGTGAGATCGGGGCAAAGACGTCCATGAAGTAGTCGGCACGCATCGTGTGACCGGGCGCGGGTGACCCGCCCGAAGCGGCGAAGAGGCCGACGCGCGCGACGGCGATGTCGAAGGTGAACGTCGCCGCCGTCGTCCAGACGACGCCGTCGAACGAGTACAGCTGGATCCAGTTGTCGTCACTGCGGACGACGCGCATGTAGAGGGGGTTGCCGTCGAGCCAGGTCCCGAAGACGACCGGCTGCGAGAACACGTCGACGAGCGAGCCGTCCTCGAACGAGGCAGCAAACGCCTCCACGTTGCCAGAGTTGAAGATGAAGTCGAAGCGCACGAAGTCGTCGTCGTCCTCCTCGAAGACGATGCCGCTGCCCGTCCCCTCGGCGTCCAGCGCGTTCGTGAACTTCGCCTCGACCGACATGTGGGTGTCGACGACCGCCTGCGTGATGTGCGCGGCCTCGTTGTCTTCCCAGGGGTTGTAGGGCGTGCCCGCCGGGACCTCGATCTCCACCTGCCCGTCTCCGGTCCCGGCCCCCACGATGCGCACGCTCGCCCCCCCCACGGGGTCGGAGAACTGCCACAGCGCAAGATCGAGGTTCGCGGAGGAGAAGTCGTCCGACGTCGTCGCTCCGGGTGCTCCGAGCGGGTCGGTGCGGAACGTGAAATCGGATGAGGTCGCACGGTCGCTGCCGCGCGTCGAGCTGACACGGAAGTGGTAGTCGGTCGCCGCCGTCAGACCCGAGAGCTCGATCGAATGCTGCTTGACCGCATTCGCCTCTTGGATGAGCTCGCCGTACGTGTTCGTCGTCCCGTACTCGACCTCGGAATCGGACATGCGATTCGTCGACCAGCTGATCGTGGCGACGGTCTGGCCGACCGCGACTTCGACGCCCGAGATCGACAGCGCCTTCGAGCCACTGTCGCCCGACGAGTCGCCGCCCGTCGACGGGCAGGCGCCAAACATCGGAAACGCGAGGGCGGCCGCCGCGAGGAGCGCGAGGGTCGTGACGGGGGTCTTCGAGGGGATTCTCATGGTCGGCGTCGGGGGTTGCGTCAACAGGCCCCTATCGACCATGTCGGGTACCGAACCTGGAACGCTTCTCGCGTAGGCACCGCACCGCATCGAGCGCGCGGGGGGACGGGGGTGGAAGATTCTTCCGGTTTGTCGGCACGACTCCCGAGTCGCAAACGTGGCTGGAGCATCGACTCGGCCCGCGCCCAGCCACCGGAATGCACCCGGAGGCGGAGGGTGGCGGCCAACCTCCCTCGGATTCCCGGGCGGAGGCCCCCCAAACCACCATGGCTGGCGCTTCGCGACGCCTCCCGGTGAGATCGAGGTGTACGTCGCCGCCGAAGGGTACCGGCCGGAGCGCCTCGCTGTCGATGCGAAGCCAGGCCCGAACGACTTCGTCGCCGAGCTGGCGGCGGTCACCCCAGCCTACATCGAGATCGTGCTCGACGGTTTCGACTCTGTCGGCAACGTCGAGGTCGATGTCGCGGCGAACGACACGAAGACGGTCAGCGTCGCGATGGTCCGCGCGAACTGAGCTCGAAGGCCCGACACACGTCACCGACCGGCGCCATGGGCGCCGGTCGGTGACCCCCCTGGAGACTGCGTGCTTTCAGTTGAACGGCACGCCGATTGAGTCCATCCAGTTGCTCGTCGGATGGTCGCGATACCAGGCCTGGAAGAACCGAGTCGTGCCCGGTGCGACGGGCGGGACCGCGGGGAACGAACCATCGGTCGGCAGGTGCGAAGCTCCGCTTGCGCGCGACCGTCCGGGAGTGGCCGGCCGCGTCGAACTGAAAGAGCTGATTCTCGGGAACGTGCGCCGGCTAGCAGGAAACCCGAGCTCGCATGTGACCGCCCCCGGGAAAACCACGTTCGCGCCGCCACCGACCCGCGGCGCCACGCCCCGCTCTCTACCAACGCCCATTTTTTTCGCGCGCCGCACTGGACAGCCCACGACTGCGTGGAATGATGTGCCGCTCAGGCATTTCAGAAAAACCTGAAATGCCTGGCGCCGCCGTACCACTCCTAGCCCGCTGGAGCACCCTCACCCCATCCCGCGCCATGCCCGAGGAACCGAAGGACAACGCTCCGACCGTGTTCGAGGGTCTCGACGACCCCCTGCGCGAGCAGCTGCCGACGTTCGAAGTCTTCTTCAAGACCTTCGGATTCAAGCGCATCCACGGTCGCGTCTGGGGACTGCTCGTCCTCGCCGGTCAGCCGATCTCGAGCAAAGAAGTCAGCCAAGATCTCGGCATCTCCTCCGGCGCCGCGAGCACCACACTCAATGAGCTCGCCGAATGGGGCGCGATCAACTCGTGCTTCGATTCGACGCGCCGCTGCCACCTGCACAGCCCGGTCGGCAACACCTTGAGCATCGTGGCGACGGTCCTGCGCCGGCGCGAGCAGGTGATCTTCAGCCAGTTCAAGATCGGCGCGACGCGCACGCTGAACTACGTCAAGGAGCGCTACGGGCCCAAGGACCCGCGCACGCTGACGCTGCGTTCGATCATCTCGTCGTGCGAGATCGCCGAGGCGGTGATGCAGCTGGTCTTCAGCTCGGTGAGCTCGGCGCTCGGCGACTCCGAGAGCGTGCTGTCGAAGGCCGTGCACACCGCGCTGCGCATCGGCATGGTGCCCGCGAAGATGTTCTCCGGTCCGGTGGACCAGGACCCGGGAAGCGAGCCGGTCAGGGAGATCCCGCGACCGCTCGGGGACGAAGAAGAAGAAGACGACGACGACGAGGCGCCGCCCTCGCAGGAGCAGACCGTCGAGGCCGGCATCCGGGACCGCAATGGCTGATCTCGCGCGCGTCGTCATCACGGGCGTGGGACTCGCCAGCCCGAACGGCTCGAACCTCAGCGAGATGCGCCGCAACCTCCTCGAGGGGGTTTCGGGCGTCGAGCCCTACGAGATCCGGCACGTCGGCAAGACGTTCGCGGGCGTCTGCCACTTCGATCCCCTGCGCCACCAGACGCGCAAGGCGCTGCGGCGCGGCACGCGCGCGGGCTCGATCGGGATCTACTGCGCGAACGAGGCCCTCGGTGACGCGGGGCTCGAGCTCGAATCGTGCGCGGCATCGGGCACGCGAGGGACAGCCACAAAGCTCGACCGCTCGCGCGTCGGCGTCTACGTCGGGACGACCGAGCACGGCAACGTCGAGACCGAGAACCAGATCCACGAGGTCATGGAGTACGACTTCGACCTCAAGTTCTGGTCGCACCACCACAACCCGCGCACGGTCGCGAACAACCCCGCGGGGGAGATCACGCTCAACACCGGAATCACCGGCCCCGCCTACGCGCTCGGCGGCGCGTGCGCGGGCGGCAACCTCGGGATCATCCAGGGCGTGCAGATGCTGCAGCTCGGTGAGATCGACACGGCGCTCGCGGGCGGTGTCTCCGAGTCGATCCACACGTTCGGCATCTTCGCCAGCTTCCGCGCGGAGGGCGCTCTCGGCGACCACGCGGATGCGACTCGAGTCTCGCGCCCGTTCGACAAGAACCGCAACGGCATCGTCGTCTCGGAGGGCGGTTGCCTGTACACGCTCGAGCGTCTCGAAGACGCCCAGAAGCGCGGCGCGAGGATCTACGGCGAAGTCATTGGGCACCACGTCAACTCCGACGCCGCCGACTTCGTGCTGCCGCTGCCCCAGCGCCAGAACGAGTGTATGCGCGCCGCGCTCGACCGTGCGGGCCTCGAGCCTGGCGAGGTCGACCTCGTCAGCACGCACGCGACGTCGACGCCGCTCGGCGACGTCCAGGAGGTCAGCGCGATGCGCGAGCTCTTCGGCGACGACGCGAGCGTCTGCATCAACAACACCAAGAGCTACATCGGCCACACGATGGGCGCCGCTGGCGCGCTCGAGCTGGCCGGCAACTTGCCTTCTTTCGACGACGGTTGGGTCCACCCCACCATCAACGTCGACGAGCTCGACCCCGACTGCGAGCTCCCGGGCCTCGTCCTCAACCAGCCCCGGGAAGTCGGGGACATCGACACCATCCTCAACCTCTCGTTCGGAATGCTGGGCATCAACTCCGCGGTCGTCGTCAGGCGCGTCCCGGTCCACCAGCACTAGACCCGGCCTCTACCCCAATGACAAAAGAAGAGATCGTCTCCGCCATCAAGGACATCATCCACACCATTGCTCCCGACGAGGAGCTCGGTGGACTCGACCCGCAGGAGCGCCTGCGCGATCAGATCGAGCTGGATTCGATGGACTTCCTCGACATCGTGATGGAGCTGCGCAAGCGCTACGGCGTCAACGTGCCCGAGGACGACTACAAGGAGCTCGCCAGCCTCGATAGCTGCGCCAACTACCTGCATCCGCTGATGCAGGACAAGGAACTCAAGCTCAGCGTCTGACCGCCGGCGCCTCCCCTCACTGCCATGAGCGCGCCGCAGCGGTTCGATGTCGTCGTCGTCGGCGCCGGTATGAGTGGACTGGCCGCGGGGATCCGCCTCGCCCAGTTCGATCAGCGCGTGCTCGTGCTCGACCGTCACTATCTCTGGGGCGGCCTGAACTCGTTCTACAAGCGCGCGGGCCGGCGCTTCGACGTCGGACTGCACGCGTTGACCAACTACGTCGCGAAGGGCACGCGGCGCCGCCCGCTGACGCAGATCCTGCGCCAGCTGCGTATCCCGTACGACGCGCTGTGCCTCGGCGAGCAGCTCGGCTCCAAGGTCGCGTTCCCCGGCATCGAGCTGAACTTCACGAATGACTTCGAGGTGCTGCGCCAAGAAGTCGCCGAGCGCTTCCCTGCGGAGATCGATGGGTTCAACAGGCTGAGCGCGGCGCTCGCCGACTACCCCGACATCATGGCCGAGGAGTCGGGCGCCACGGCGCGCGCGGTCCTCGCCGACTACGTGACCGATCCGCTGCTCGTCGACATGCTGCTGCTGCCGCTGTGCTTCTACGGCAGCCCGACGCCGCGCGACATCGAGTGGAATGCCTTCGTCGTGCTCTTCAAGAGCCTGTACGAGGAGGGCTTCGCGCGGCCCAAGGGCGGCGTGCGCACGATCCTCGACCTCTTGCGCGCGCGCTTCCGCGAGCTCGGCGGCGAGCTGCGCATGCGCAGCGGGGTCGAGCGCATCGAGCACTCCGCGCTCGGCGTCACCGGCCTCGTGCTGGACGACGGGACGCACGTGCAGACCGAGCGCATCCTGTCCTCGGCGGGCTGGGTCGAGACGATGCGGCTGTGCGGCGGCGACGTCGCGCGCGACTACGGCGGCGACGAACGCGTCGGGACGCTGTCCTTCCTCGAGGCGATCTCGGTCCTCGACGTGCGGCCGCGCGAGCTCGGACACGACACGACCATCACGTTCTTCAACGCAGCCGACGAGCTCATCTACGAGCGTCCGGACGGCGCCGTCGACTTCCGCAGCGGCGTGATCTGCTGCCCCGACAACTACGCCGGCGAGCAGGAGCTGCCGGACGGCCTCTTCCGCCTGAGCCTCTTGGCCAACCACGACCTCTGGTCGGCGCTGCCCGACGAGGACTACTACGCATTGAAGGACGAGGTGTGGGACCGCGCGCACGCGCGCATCCTGGACTTCGCTCCGGACGTGCGCCCGCACACCGTCTACAAGGACGTCTTCACGCCGCGCACGATTCGCCACTACACCGGCCATGTCGGCGGTGCGATCTACGGTGCACCGAGCAAGTGCCGGCGGGGCGAGACGCCGGTGCCGGGCCTCTTCGTGTGCGGGACCGACCAGGGTTCGCTCGGGATCGTGGGCACGATGATGTCCGGAATCGCGATCGCCAACTGGCACGTCCTCGCTCCAGCCTAGTCCCGAACGGTCCATGCAACGCCCGTCCAAGCACTACTTCCGCGGCAGCCGCGACGGCAAGCGGCCACTGCGGCACGATCCGCTGCGCGGCATCCGCGGGCGCTACGATGTCGTCGTCATCGGCAGCGGCCTCGGCGGATTGACCGCGGCGAACATTCTCGCCCGCGCGGGCCGTAGCGTGTGCGTGCTGGAGCAGCACTACAACTACGGCGGGATGGCGACGTGGTTCAAACGCCGCGGCGGGCACGTGTTCGACATCTCGCTGCATGGATTCCCTATCGGCATGAAGAAGACGTGCCGCAAGTACTGGGGACAGGCGATCGCCGACAAGATCGTGCAGCTCGACGGGATCCGGTTCGACAACCCCCAGTTCAGCTTCGACACGCTGTTCACACGCGACGACTTCACGGACAAACTCGTCACGGTCTTCGGCTGCGAACGCGACACAGTCGTCGCGTTCTACGATGCGCTGCGCCGGATGGACTACTACGACGACGACGGGCGCACGACGGGCGAGCTCTTCGAGGAGTACTTCCCGGGCCGCAACGACGTCCACCGCCTGTTGATGGAGCCGATCAGCTACGCGAACGGCTCCTCGCTCGACGACCCGGCGATCAGCTACGGCATCGTGTTCTCGAACTTCATGTCGAAGGGCGTCTACACGTTCGTCGGAGGAACGGATGGGCTGATCCGCGACATGCGCGCGGAGCTCGCGCGCAACGGCGTCGACCTGTTCAACAGCGCGCAGGTCGAGCGCATTCTCGTCGACTCCGGCCGCGTGCGCGGTGTCGTGGCCGAGGGGCGCGAGATCGGCGCCGAGGTCGTCCTGTCCAACGCCAACCTCAAGGTCACGGTCGAGCGCCTGGTCGGCAAGGAGCACTTCAGCGCCGACTACATCACGGGCTTCGAGGGCGTGCGCCTCAACTCGTCCTCGTGCCAGGTCTACATGGGCCTGCGGGATGGCGAGTCCCTGCCCTGGATCGCCGACCTCTTCTTCACCTCGACGCGCCCCACGTTCGACTCCGAGTCCCTGTGCGATCTGCACGGCGAGAGCCGCACATTCTCGTTCTACTATCCCAAGGGACGGCCCGAAAAGGGTCCGGAGCACCACCGCCATACGATCGTCAGCTCGACCAACGCTCGCTACCGGGATTGGGTGGAGATGGACGAGGTGACGTACGAGGCGAACAAGGCGCGCATGATCGAGGAGACGCTCGCCTCGATCGAAGGCTACGTCCCCGGCGTGCGCGACAAGATCGACCACGTCGAAGCGTCGACGCCGCGTACGTTCCGCTTCTACACGCAACACGCCCAGGGCAGCTCGTTCGGGACCAAGTTCGAGGGTCTCCCCTTCAGCATGAACATCTCCAAAGAGATCGAAGGCCTGTACCACGCCGGTTCGGTCGGCATCATCATGTCGGGCTGGCTCGGCGCGGCGAACTACGGCGCGATCACCGCCAACAAGGTCGATGCACACCTTGCGAACCTGGGGGGGGTGAAGCCGTGAGCTTCGCCGGCCGCACCGTCGTCGTCACTGGCGGAACGCGCGGGATCGGCGCGGCGATCACGTCCGCCTTCCTCGCCGAGGGCGCGCGCGTCTTGGCCAGCTACCACTCCAACGATGCGGCCGCCGAGGCGTTCGCCGCGGACAGCGACGCCGCCGAGGGCCAGCTGACCCTGCACCGCTTCGACGTCGCGGACGCCGCCGCCGTCGAGGCGTTCTGGGGCGAGATCGAGGAGGCGGAGACCTCTGTCGACGCGCTCGTCAACAACTCCGGGATCCGCAGCGACAGCCTGCTTGCGACGATGAATCTCTCGGAGTGGCAGCGAGTGATCGACACGAACCTCACCGGCTCGTACTTGATGAGCAAGCACGCAGTGCTCAACATGATGCGACAGCGCTACGGCCGCATCTTGTTCGTCACTTCACCCGCGGGACGCTTCGGCTTCGAGGGCCAGGGCAACTATGCCGCCTCGAAGGCCGGCCAGGTCGGCCTGATGCGCTCCCTGTGCAAGGAAGTCGCGCGCCGCAAGATCACGGTCAACTGCGTCTCGCCCGGTTTCATCGCGACGGAACTGATCGCCGACTTGCCCGAGGACCTCGCCAAGGAGTACAAGCGCAGCGTCCCGATGCGGCGCTTCGGCGAGCCGAGCGAGGTCGCCGACGCCGTGCTCTTCCTCGCGTCCGAGCGAGCTTCCTACGTGACCGGCACGACCCTGGAGGTAACCGGTGGACTCTGATCCCGATGTCGAGTTGATCCCCCAGCCACGCGGTTCCGCCGACCGAGCGGCCGTCGAGGCATTGCTCCCCCACCGCGACCCGTTCCTGTTCGTTGATCGCATCGTCGAGCAGTCCGACGACCGCGTCGTCACCGAGTGGAACGTGCGAGCCGACCTCGAGGCCTTCCGCGGCCACTACCCTGGCAAGCCCGTGCTTCCCGGCGTACTGATCTCGGAGTTCTGCTTCCAGACGGGGGCCATCCTGGTCTACGGCCGCTCGCTGGCCGACCGCACCGCCGAGGGCATTCCGGTCATGACCAAGATCGAGGAGGCACGCTTCCGGCGCATGGTCCAGCCCGGTGCGACGCTACGCGCGGAGGTCGAGCTGACCGATCAACTGGCGAACGCGCGCTACCTCTCCGCGCGCGTGACCGAGGGTGACAAGCTCGTCGCCCGCCTCTCGTTCGTCCTGGCGCACACGCCGGCCTGATGGACTACCTGCAGCTCGCAGGCAAGGAAGTGCTCGTCGTCGGGCTCGCGAACAAGAAGAGCGTCGCGTACCACGTCGGGCGCGCACTCGAGCAAGCCGGGGCGATCCCCGTGTGGGTTGTACGCACGAAGGAGCGCAAGCAGGACGTCGCCAAGCTGACAGGCGAGCGCGACGTGTACGTCTGTGACGTGCGGCACGAGGATCAGGTCGAGGCTCTCGCGCGCGACCTCGCCCGCGACCACCCACTTCTCGCGGGCCTCGTGCACTCGATCGCCTTCGCCGACTACTCCGAAGGCCCCAAGCCCTTTCACGCGACGTCCAAGCGAGCGTTCCTCGAGGCCGTCGACGTCTCGTGCTTCTCGCTTACGGGTCTCGCGAACGCGGTGAAGGAGCTTCTCGACCCGGACGCTTCGGTCGTGACGATCTCGATCTCCACGACGACGATGGCGGCCGAGAACTACGGCTTCATGGCCCCCGCGAAGGCGGCGCTCGATTCGACCGTCGTCTTCCTCGCCAAGAGCTTCAGCGCCTTCAGCCGCGTGCGCTTCAACGCCGTGCGCGCCGGCCTCTTGAAGACATCGTCGTCAGCTGGCATCCCCGGGTACCTGGACAGCTACCTCTTCGCCGAGGAAGCGACGCTGCGCAAGTCGGGGCTCGCGACGCGCGAGGTGGCCGATACGGTCCTGTTCCTGCTGTCGCCGCGCTCGAGCGGAATCAACGCACAGGGCCTGGTCGTCGACGCGGGCATGGGGGTCAACTACTTCGACCGCGAGCTGGTGCGCAAGGCGACGAGCACGAGCGAATAGAAACAGGGGAGCGGGTCCGACAACCCACTCCCCTCTACCCACTCCTCTGAAGAACCCGCGTGGTCTCCCCTGCCACTGCGTCAGCCGTGGCACCAGAAACACTTCGACACCGAGGGTGTCGTAGCTCGAATGTCGCGTTGAAGCCACCGGTGATGTTCAAGGCGGCTCCGACGTACGTCTGCGTGTGCTGTCCCGACAGGCCGTGGAAGCGGCCCGTGCCGCCGGTGATCGGGCGCTCGAAGGAGACGTTCCAGTCGGCGAGCTCGACGCCCTCGGTCGTGAACATGTCGGCGCCGGGCACGTCGAGGTCGAAGTCGAAGCTCTGGCGCGTCGTCACGACCGGTCCGGTCGGCGCGTCGCCGTCGAGCAGGTGCCAACCGCTGCAGATCCAGCGGCCCATCACGAGGTTGGGAAACTCGGGCGAGCCGTCCGAGTGCACACCGCTGAGCTCGCCGTACTGATCGAACGTGCCCGCGGGATAGAGGTAGCCCTGCACGATGAACGGGGTCCCGGCCGCGGGAACGCCGGACGCCGTGAGGTCGCCCTCGTGCGAGAACGAGACGCCGTTCATCGCCATGTCGAGCTCGAGCATCTGGCTGAACGTCGATGCGGTCGTCGTGGACGGCAGGGCCGAGATGGCGGCGACGCCCCAGGCCGAGGAACGCGAACGTGACGAGTTGCTTGCGGGTGATGCGGAACATGATCCGGGTCTCCCTGGAAAAGCTGTTGTTCGACTGCGCCGCGGGGAGCACCTCGTTCGCCCGCCGGCTTCGGCCCTACGGACGCGGGGTCGACCGCAAGCCCGCCAAGGAATCCGCGGGTTCGATATCCTCCTGGCAGGCGCCTCCTCCCCCCTGCCCTTGCGGTTTCGTTTCCTTGCCCCCTCGAAGGAGAAGGTGCAGCCAACGCGGGTAACGCGAGCTGCGCTCGACGAGGTCGAAGCCCACCTCGAACGCATGGACCGGCTCAGTCGCCGCGGTCCCTGGACGCGCGCCTTCCTGAAGACGATCGCGAGCTCCGGGCGTTCAAGGCGGACGTGCGCAAGCTCAAGGCGCTGCATCTGACGCGCAGCTTCGAGGTCGGGTACGAGACGACCGCCGGTTTTCTTGGTCACAGGATGCCGGCCGTGTCCTCTCATAGGGCGAGATGACGCCTCCGCCCAACCCGAACGACCTCCAGGCGCTGCTCGCCGAGCGCGACTGGCTGCGCAGGCTCGCGCGCCGGCTCCTCGGCGACGGGCCCGACGCCGACGACCTGGCGCAGGAGACTCTGGTGCGCGCGCTCGAACGCGGCCCGCGCGGCGAAGTCACACCGGGCGACGTCCGAGCCTGGATGGGCACGGTCGCACGAAGGCTCGCGGGCGAACGCTGGCGACTCGCTGCGCACCGCCGCGAGCGTGAAGCCGCGAGCTCCCGTGACGAGGCGACGCCGTCGACCGCGGAGGTCCTCGAGCGCGCCGCGCTCCAGCGCACGCTCGCCGACGAGGTGATGGCGCTGCCCGAGCCGTTGCGCATGGCGGTTCTCCTGCGCTACTTCGAGGGACTCGACTACCCGGCCCTCGCCAAACGCGAAGGCATCGCGCCCGTTGCCGCGCGCAAGCGCGTCTCGCGCGGCATCGCGATCCTGCGCGATCGTCTCGACGCTCGCTCGTCGGGGCGCGATGCGTGGTCGCTCGCCCTGTTGCCGCTCGTCCGTTCCGAGACCGTTACGCCCTCGCTCGCGAAAGGAGCCCTCCTCGTGCAGACCAAGACCAAGCTGGCGCTGGCGCTCGCGGTCCCCGCCCTCGTCGCCGGCGGCTTCTACCTCAATCAGAGCGGCGCGCCCGACGAGCTTGTGCTGCCCTCGACGAGCGGCACGGCCGCGCTCGTCGAACGCACCGAAGACCTGATCGTTCCGGAAGCGAAGGAACGCGCGCCCGAGGACAAGCCGGTCGACGCTGCGCCCGAGGCCGCACGGCCCGCGCGCATCCGCGCCGCGTTCCCGTCCGTACCCGAGAGCGAGGTCGGGACGCTCGACCTGCGCGTCACCTGGTCCGACGGATCCGCCGCCGACGGCGTCGGCGGACACGTCATGCCGTGGGGTGCGGACGATGCTTTCTTGATGGAGCGCGAGCTCCTGACGGACGCGCGCGGACACTGTGTGCTCGATCAGCTCGCGCCGGGCAAGCTCGGCGTGTACCTCGACCGGGCGAGCGGCGGTTCGACCGAGATCTTGGCCGGCAAGGTGACCTCGCACGAGGTCACCCTCGAGGCGGGCGTGACGGTCACTGGACGCGTGCTCGACGGTGATGGCGATTCGGTCGCCGGTGCGCTCGTCCAACTCTCGGAGCACGGCAACGGGACCGAAGGTCGCGCCGTTACGCAGGCCGACGCGAACGGTGCGTACCGCGTACGGGGAATCCGCGGGCAGCGTGCGCTCTCCGCGCGCGCGCCCGGTCACGGGCCGTCGGCCCAGACCGACGTCGACGCGGCGGCCGGCTCGACGATCGAGCTGGACCTCGTCCTCCGCGGAGCCGGCGGGAGCGTGCGCGGACAGCTCCTCGATCCCGACGGCATCCCGGTCGCGGGGGCACGCGTGCGGGTGAATCCCTCACGCCGCGCCTCGAACACGAAGGAGGACGGCCGCTGGGTCGATGCGCGGTCACTGCCCGCGCAGGGGCAGACTGACGAGGCCGGGCTCTTTGCATTCGACGGTCTTCAGACGGGACGGCACACCATCCTGGTCCGCGCGCAGGACGTGCCCCCGCTGCGCCACGACGTCGAGATCCGCGCCGGGAAGACCGAAGAGCTCGAGCTGCTGTTCGCCAGCGGCGGAACGCTCGAGGGCATCGTGCGCACGGGCGAAGGAGCGCCCGCGACGGGCGCCGTCGTGCGCATCGGCCGCTACGGTGACTTCGATTCGCACGCCGCGCGGGTACGCGCGGACGGAGGCTACCGGTTCACCGGTCTCCCCGCCGGGACGCACGAGGTCCGTGCCAGCGCGAGAGCTCTCGGCAAGACCAATGGCACGGCGACGGTCGAGGTGGGCGCGGTGACGCGTTGGGACGCGACACTCGTCAGCGGCAGTCGCGCGCAGGGGCGGGTCGTGAACGCGGCGGGCGCACCGCTCGCAGGCTGGCAGGTCGGAGCCCAAGGGCGTCAAGGACTGTGGCACCAGCGCGCCGAGACCGACGCGGACGGGCGCTTCGATCTGCGCAACATTCCGGCGGTCGCGACGACGCTCGCGGTCGGGCCTCCGGACGTGTGGACGACGGGCGCATCCCTGTACTTGCCGGGCGCCCTCCCGGCGGACGAAGAGCTGCTCCTGACCGTCCCCGCGGACGCGATGCCGAGCGCGACGCTCACCGCGCGCGTGCGGGGGCAGGGCGTCGAGATCACGCCGGAGACGACGATGAGCCTCCGCTGCGCGTCACCGTGGGCACACCGCGACGTCCACACCGACGACGACGGCGCGATTCGGATCGAACGCCTGCGAGCGGGGACCTACGCGTTGCGCCTCAGTGCGCCGGGCGCGGCGCCGCACCTGGCGGAGGTGACGGTCGCGGCGAACGAGAGCCTCGACCTCGGCGAGCTGGTGTTGACAGCGGGCGGGCGGGTCCAGGTTCAGCTCTCGATCGAACAGTCCGTCCAACTGAAGATCCTGAAGGCCGACGGCGGGACCGCGGGCTACGTCGACGTGAGCGCGAATAGCGCCGCGGACGCGAGCACGTCGGACCCGCTCGCCCCAGGGCGCTACGTCCTACGTGCGCGCAGCAACCTGCGCACGCCCGCCGACGTCCCCTTCGAGATCGTGGCGGGCGAGACGACCGCGGTTCAGGTCGCCGTCGAGCCCGCCGTCGGACGCGAGATCGAAGTGCGCGTCGAACCGGGCACCCAGTTCCCCAGGACATTCTCCGTCCGCGTCCACGACCCGTCCGGCGAGGTCTACGACGAGCATCCGATGAACGCGCCGTGGGACGTCACGCCGGAGCGCATGAGGACATCGGTCTGGGGGCTCGTCGTCGGGACGTGGCGCGTCGTCGTGACGGCCGATGACGGACGCGCGGGCGAAGTCGAGGTCGTCATCGGCTCGCTCACCCGAAAGGACGAGGCGATCCCGCTCGAGCTGCGTTGACGTGCCTCCCTGGGCACGTAAGTGGTGGCCATTGCGCGGGCTCGGTACTCCCCCCGGTACTCCCCCGCGAGGAGGCCCCTCGTCTCGGGGCACGCCCCCCGCTATGATCCCCGCTCACCGATCGCACAGGAGGCGCACGATCGGCAAGAAGCGAGGACAAGCACCGTGGACACGAGCCTATTGCCGAATCACCTGGAAGAGCTCGTCACGCGGGCGAGGGCGACGACCGCACGTTTTCGAGAGCTCTACCCCTACGAGCCCCACTTCCTGGAGGTGGGCGGCGGAGCGATGCATTACGTGGACGAGGGCCCGCGCGACGCGCCGGTGCTCTTGTGCCTGCACGGCAATCCGACGTGGTCGTTCTACTGGCGCTCGCTCATCGAGGCGTTCAAGGGTGAGTTCCGCGTCATCGTGCCCGACCACATCGGCTGCGGGCTCTCCGAGAAGCCCCAGGACTGGCCGTACACGCTCGTCACTCACATCCAGAACATCGAACGCCTCGTCGAGACGCTCGGGCTCGAGAACATCACGCTCGCCGTGCACGACTGGGGTGGCCCGATCGGGATGGGCGCGGCGACGCGGCACCCGGAACGCTTCGCACGACTGATCGTCACGAACACCGCCGCCTTCCCCGCGCCCGGCCTCCCGGCCTCGATCGCGATGGGCAAGCTGCCCTTGCTCGGCAGCTTCATGATCCGCGGCCTCAACATGTTCGCGCGTTCGGCGACGGTCAAGACGACCAAGACACGACTAGCGCGCGACGTCCGCCGCGCCTACCTCGCGCCGTACGACTCCTACAAGAACCGCGTCGCGATCTGGCGCTTCGTCAAGGACATCCCGACACGCGTCTCGCACCCCTCGTACTCGACGCTGTCCGACATCGAGGTGGCTCTGCACCGCATGCACGACCGACCGATGTGCATCCTCTGGGGCGAGAAGGACTGGGTCTTCACCCCCGAGTTCCGCAAGACCTGGCAGGCGCACTTCCCGGCCGCCACCGTGCACACCTACGACAACGCCGGGCACTACGTGCTCGAGGACGCCGGAGCCACCGCGATCGAAGACCTGCGCGCGTTCTTCGCCGCGAATCCGACCGTGCCGCAAGGGCAGGCGTGAGCCACGGGGTCGAGGAGGTGGCCGCCACGCGGCGGACAGCACCCGAGCCCGTCAACATCGGGCGCTGGCTCGAGCAAGCGGCCGAGCGCGATCCGGAAGGCCTCGCGGTCGTGCGCGCTCTCGGTCGCGGCCAATGGGAGCGCGTCACGTTCAGCGAGCTGCACCAGCGCGCGCGACGCGTCGGCGCCGGCCTGCGCGCCCAGGGCATCGGCAGAGGCACGCGCGCGTGTGTCTTCGTACATCCGAGCGCGGACTTGATCGCGATCACGTTCGCGCTGCTCGGCATCGGCGCCGTGCCGGTCCTCGCCGACCCGGGCATGGGCCGCACCCAGCTGCTCGCGTGCATCGCCAAGGCGCGCCCGGAGGTGTTGTTCGGAATCCCGCGTGCCCTCCTCGCCAAGCGACTCTTCCCGGCATCCTTCCGGTCGGTGAAGTTGACGGTCGCCGTCGACATGCCGCTCCCGTGGTTCGGGCTGAGCCTCGAGCGTTTGATGGCAACGGGCACGCCGGGCGCGCTCGAGGACACGCGCGAGGACGACGACGCCGCCATCCTGTTCACGTCGGGCAGCACCGGTCCGCCCAAGGGTGTGCGCTACACCCACGGCATGTTCGAAGCCCAGCGACGGGCACTCGGCGATCTCTACGACTTCCGCCCCGGCGAGGTCGACCTCGCCTGCTTCCCCCTCTTCGGACTGTTCGACGCGGGGTTCGGGATGACGAGCGTCTTCCCCGAGATCGACCCGAGCCATCCCGCGCGCTGCGAGCCTGAGAAGATCGTCGAAGCGATCGAGACGCACGGGGCGACGACGACGTTCGGCTCGCCAGCCATCTGGCGCCGGGTCGTGCCTTGGTGTGTCGACCACGCGCGCAAACTGCCGACACTGCGGCAGGTCCTGATCGCCGGCGCCCCGGTCCCTCCCGACCTCATCCGGGAGTTCCACAAGGTCCTGGAGCTCGAAGCAGACGTCTTCACGCCGTACGGCGCGACCGAGGCGCTACCGGTCGCGTCCGTCGCGGGCCGCGACGTCGGCCCCGCCCTGCTCGAGTTCGTTCTCAACGGCGCCGGCACCTGCGTCGGCAAGACGGTTCCCGGGCTCGACGTGCGCTTGATCGAGATCACCGACGACGCGATCGAGACGTGGTCGGACGAACTCGTCGTTCCGCGCGGCCGGCCCGGCGAGATCTGCGTGCGTGGCGCGCAAGTCACGCACGAATACGACGCCGAGCAACAGCACACGGCGCGCGCCAAGATTCACGCCGACGACGGCGTCTGGCATCGCATGGGCGACGTCGGACGCTTCGATGACGAGGGTCGGCTCTGGTACCTGGGGCGCAAGTCCCATCGCCTCATGACCGAGGCCGGACTGCGCATGCCCGTGCCGGCCGAGAACGTGTTCAACACACACCCGCGCGTCCACCGCACCGCGCTCGTCGGCGTCGGGGAGCCCGGGCGCGAGCTGGAGGTACTCGTCGTCGAGCCGCTGCCGGGCGAGATGCCCAAGACCGAGGTGGTGATCGACGGTTTCATCCTTCAGCTGCGCGGGATCGCGCGCCGCACGCCTCTGACAAAGGACATCGAGACCTTCCTCTTCCACCCCAGCTTCCCGGTCGACGTGCGCCACAACGCCAAGATCCACCGCGAAGAGCTGAAGGCCTGGGCGAGCGAGCAGCTCTCTTGAAGCGCGCGGTCGTCACGGGTGGCGGCGGCTTCGTCGGCGGCGCGATCGTGCGCGAGCTGCTCGCATCGGGAACCGAGGTCGTCTCGATCGCGCGCGGCGCCTACCCCGAGCTCGAGGCGCTCGGCGCGCGGACGGTGCGTGGCGACCTCGCGCAGCCCGGCACGTGGACCGACGCGTTCGCCGGTTGCGACGTCGTCTTCCACGTAGCCGCCAAGGCCGGGTTCTGGGGGCCGCGAGAGGCGTATTGGAGCGCGAACGTCGACGGCACGCGCCACGTCCTCGACGCGGCGAGGTCACACGGGGTCGAGCGACTCGTCTTCACCTCGTCACCGAGCGTCTGCTTCGACGGCACCGACCACATCGACGCCGGGCCTGACCTCCCCTACCCCGAGAGCTACCTCGCGGCGTACCCCGAGTCCAAGGCCCACGCGGAGACCCTCGTGCTGCGCGCGAACGGCGCGGAGCTCGCGACGTGCTCCCTGCGCCCGCACCTCGTCTTCGGACCGGGCGATCCACATATCGTCCCGCGTCTGATCGAGCGCGCGCGTGGCGGCAAGCTGCGCGTCGTCGGCGACGGCCGGAACGAGGTCAGCATCACGTACGTCGGGAACGCGGCGCACGCGCACGTGCAGGCGGCGCACGCGCTCGCACCGGGCGCGGCGCATGCGGGACGCGCGTACTTCATCGCGAACGAGGGTCCGGTGCTCCTGTGGGACTGGATCGGCGCGCTGCTCGGACGCCTCGGTATCGAGCCTCCGGGGCACCGCGTCTCGCACGCCGCCGCGCGCCGCATCGGGCGAGCTTGTGAAGCGCTCTGGCGCACGCTGCCGCTGCCTGGTGAGCCCCCGATGACGCGCTTCGTCGCCGGCCAACTCGCGACGTCGCACTCCTACGACCTCTCGCCGGCTCGTCGCGACTTCGGCTACGAGGAGCTCGTCGGCATGGACGAGGCGACCGAGCGGACGGTCGCGTGGTTCGCGAACGGCGGCTCCTAACGCCCCGTTGGGCCCCATTTGGAGCCCCCAGGCATCTTTTTCTCGGATCGAGCCGGGAAAAGCGTGCCACTTCGGCCCATTCTCGCCGAAGGAAGGTCTACCACCTTGGTGGGCCCGCGCAGAGCGTGATAGCCTTTGCGCATCGCTCGCTGGCCTCGCGACTCACGCGACGGCCCCTTGGCGCACGACAGGATCTCCTCCCGGGATCGCGCCTACACGTCCAAAACGGACCTACCCGTCGTTGTCGTACGGGTTCAGCTCCCCTCGGCGAGCCGCCATGCCAAAGGTGCATCCCGGCCGTCGGAAACGAACACAGTCATTTCGAAACGCAACGCTACGAAGGCAACCGGGTTCGCCCAGTTCCGCCTCGACCGAAACATCCAGCGCGGCATCGCCGCGGCCGGCTTCCAAGAGCCCCGGCCCGTACAGGCTCGCACCATTCCCGCTGCCCTCGAAGGGCGCGACGTGCTCGGACTCGCTCAGACGGGTACCGGCAAGACCGCGGCGTTCGCGCTGCCCATCCTCGAGCGCCTCACCGCTCGGCGCGCGGCTGGACCGCGTGCGCTCATCGTCGCTCCGACGCGCGAGCTCGCCAAACAGATCCACGCCGAGATCGAGTTGCTCGGCACGTTCACGAACGTACGCGTCGTCACCGTGATCGGTGGCGTCGGTGCGAACGCGCAGATCGCAGCGCTGAGGCGCCGTCCCGACATCGTCGTCGCTTGCCCGGGACGGTTGCTCGACCTCTTCAAGGGGGGCCACGTCGACCTGTCGCGGATCGAGACGCTCGTGCTCGACGAGGCCGACCACATGTTCGACATGGGGTTCCTTCCCGACGTGCGCCGAATCCTGCGCGCGCTCCCGGCCAAGCGTCAGAATCTGTTGTTCTCGGCCACGATGCCGCGCGAGATCCGGCACCTCGCCGACCAGGTCCTCGATCGCCCGCAAGTCGTCGAGCTCGCACACTCACAGCCGGCGAGCACGATCGAGCACGCGCTCTATCCCGTGTCGCAGAAGAACAAGATCGCTCTCCTGCGCCACATCGTCGACGATCCCGAGTTCCAGTCCGCTATCGTCTTCCTGCGCACGAAGCGCCGCGCGCGCCAGCTCGCGCGTGACCTCGAACGCATGGGCCACCGCGCCGTCGCCATGCAGGGCAACATGTCCCAGGGCCAGCGCGACCGGGCGATGAATGGCTTCCGCGAGGGGCGCTACGACGTCCTCGTCGCGACCGACATCGCCGCACGCGGGATCGACATCGCGGGCGTGTCGCACGTGATCAACTTCGACGTCCCGAACACGCCGGACGCCTACACGCACCGCATCGGCCGCACCGGCCGTGCCGAGCGCTCGGGCAAGGCGTGCACGTTCGTGACGCGTGACGATCACGAGATGGTGCGCGCGATCGAGAAGCGGCTCGGAGCGCGCATCGAACAGCGCGTCCTCGAGCGCTTCGCGGGCGAACCCGGTCACGAAGATCGCGACTTGCTCGGCGGTGGAGGCCGCGGCGGCAAGCGCCAGGCGAACGGTCGCGGCCAGGGCCGCGGCGGCCAGAACCGCAACGGCACGGGTCGCGGCGGTAGTCGTCGCGGGCAGGGCCGAGGCGTACAGGCTCGCAATGGGCAGGCTCGCAATGGGCAGGCTCGTAGTGGCGACCAGCCGGTCAAGGGCCGTACGGCCAAGAGCCGTTCCTCGGCCGGCCGCTCCGCCAACACGGGCGCGCCCCAGACGCGGCGCCCCGCGCAGACGGGATCCAGTCGACCGGCCCAGAAGCAACGCGGCTCGGGCAAGGCGCATCCCTTCGGGATCGGCGTCGAGCGCCGCGGCGCGTAGGCATCGGTAGATACGGTACCGATGCGTCGTCCGTGCGATGATCGGCCCCCATGAGTCTCGAGCTCACCGAGCCCGTTCCGGGTCTCTTCGTCTTCGCCTGTGCATACGAGGACCGGTTCGTGCCCAAGGAGGCGGGCTTCCGCTGGCACCCCGGCGGACGCTGCCGCCGCAAGGGCTGCAAGCCGTGCGAGCACGGCTTGGGCAGCGT
Organism: bacterium; assembly: GCA_024226735.1. Classification (GTDB taxonomy): domain Bacteria; phylum Planctomycetota; class UBA1135; order UBA1135; genus JAAELL01. The sequence goes on from JAAELL010000032.1 coordinate 64,130, forward strand.
TTGGCTGACCGGCGACGTGCTGCGCGCCAGCGCCCTCGTCGAGTACGCCGACGACGAGCTGCGTGAGGACATTGAGCAGCGCGCCGCGCCCGCGGCGGAAACGCGAGCCGCCGAAGAGCGGCGCGCCGCGCTCGACGCCAAGGCGCGCAAGCTGCGCCAGGCCAGCTCCGTGCGCGCGAGCACCGCGAAGGACGCCAAGATCGACGTCCCCTGCCCGCAGGGTATCGACTACCTGCCGTTCCAGCGCGCGGCGATCGCCTACGCGCTGAGCCGCGACAACACGTTGCTCGCGGACGAGATGGGTCTCGGCAAGACCATCGAGGCGCTCGGCGTCATCAACGCCGACGCCGACGCGCGGAAGATCCTGATCGTGTGTCCCGCGAGCCTCAAGCTCAACTGGGCGCGTGAGTGCGCGCGCTGGCTCGTCGGAGAACGAACGATCGGCGTCGCCGGCAAGACCTTTCCCGCGGACGCCGACGTCGTGATCGTCAACTACGCGATCCTCGGCAAGTGGGAGCTGGAGCTCGCCGTGAGCTGGGACGTGCTCGTCGCGGACGAGTGCCACTACGTCAAGAACAAGGACGCCAAGCGCTCCAAGCGCCTGTACGCGATCGAAGCGAGGCGCAAGCTGATGCTCACCGGCACACCGATCCTCAACCGCCCGGTCGAGCTGCAGCCGATCGCCGGGTTCTTGGACGCGGACACATTCGGCCACTTCTGGAACTTCGCCAAGCGCTACTGCAAGCCGCAGAGGAACCGCTTCGGCTGGGACTTCTCGGGGTCGTCCAACCTGGCGGAGCTGCACACGCTCCTGCGCGGGACGATCATGGTTCGGCGCACGAAGGCCGACGTGCTCGAGGAGCTGCCGCCCAAGCGCCGTCAGGTGATCGAGCTCGCCGCGGGCAAGCTCGCGAAGCTCGTCGACGTCGAGGAGCGCGCGTGGGCGGAGCACGCCCGGCGCCTGAAGCTCCTGCGCGCATGCTCGGGCGAGGCCAAGGCCCAGAGTGCAAATGCGGGTCTTGGCGCGACCGACGAGGAGCTGCGCGAGCTCCGCGAAGGCGTCAACGCCGCGTTCGGCGAGCTCGCGAAGCTGCGCCACGCGACCGCGCTGGCCAAGGTCCCGCTCGTCGTGGACCACGTCGAGAACGCGCTCCTCGCCTCCGGCAAGATCGTCGTCTTCGCCCACCACCGCGACGTCGCGAAGGAGATCGCCGCCGCGTTCGGGGACGCGGCGGTCACCTTCACTGGCGACGACGACCCGGAGCGACGTCAGGCCGCCGTCGACCGCTTCCAGGAAGACCCCGAATGCACCCTGTTCGTCGGCTCGATCCGCGCCGCCGGCGTCGGCCTGACGCTCACCGCCTCCGCCCACGTCGTCTTCGCCGAGCTCGACTGGGTGCCGGCGAACCTGACCCAGGCCGAGGACCGCACGCACCGCATCGGTCAGAAGGACAGCGTGCTCGTGCAGCACCTCGTGCTGCAGAGCTCGCTCGATGCGCGCATGGTGCGCACGCTGATCCAGAAACAGCGCGTCGTCGACGAGACGCTGGACGGCGACGTGCGCGAGCCCCTGTTCGACGACCTCGCCGAGGACCTGGTCGACGCGGCGGCGGACGGCAAATCAGCTCTTCCAGAAGCGCCAGGCGACGACGTGTAGGTCCGAGTCGAAGTAGACGTCGAGGAACTCCGCGTCGAACGGAAACACGCGCAGACGCTCCCGTCCGATCCACCAGGTCGCCTTCCACCGCCCCTCGGACGCCGGAACGTGCCGGCCACGCTCGTAGAGCGTCAGGTCGTACTCCGATCGATAGTGGCCAGTGCGCGACTTCCCTGAGCCCAGACGCGCCCGCATACGCGCGGAATGGTCCGCTCCGAGAATGCGGCGCACCCTGCCGATCGGCATCCCCACACGCAGATGGTGCTCCAAGAGGTCGTGCAGCATGGCCTGCCGGCGGCGATCGGTATGCGACTCGGGAGCGACCGAGCACCAAGCCTCGGACTCGAACGGGACGGGTTCGACCGTGATCGGCAGCCCCCACGCGAGCAACAGAACGAACCCAACCGCGCACAGCGTGGGCGCGCAGAGACAGCAGGCGCAGCCGAGCGTCCCGACGTTGCGCCTGGGGTCGCGGTCCTTCTCGACGACCGGCGGCTCGCTCATCGCGCCCCGTTGCGCCGCCACTGTGCCCGCAGGCGCTCCAGGGCGCGGCGCTTCGCGCGTCCCGCGCTCTCGCCCGCCATGCCCAACTCGACGCCGATCTCCGCGTCGGAGGCGCCCTGGCTCGCGAGCTCGAGCAACTGGCGGTCGCGCTCCGCCAAGCCAGCGAGCGCGCGCGCGACGACGACCAGCATCTCGCGCCGCTCCGCGCGCGTCGCCGGACCGCTCTCGTTGCCCGCCGGCTCACCGACCCCGTCGCCCGAATCCGCGAGCGCCAGCCGCGCCGTCGAGCCCGCGTAGCGCTTGAGCGCCATCCAGTAGGCGCGCCGGTCGTCGAGGTGGTTGAGGGCGACCTTGTAGAGCCACGCCCAGAAGCGCACGGGGTCGTCACCCTCGAAGCCGGCGGAGCCCGACAGCGCGCGCGCGGTGATCGCCTGCGCGAGGTCCTCGACTGTCTCGTAGCGCAGGAGCCGGCCCTGCGCGCGACGACGCACGAAACGCACGAGCTGCGGCTGCGCCTCCGCAATCCTCTCGTCGATGTTCGTGGGCTCGCCCTTCAACGCTCTCGCTGCCTCCGCAGGCCGCGCAGCCGAAACCCGGTCCCGCCGCTGGTCGCCTCCGCGGGCAGGCCAAATCCGCCGCTCGCCTTCGCCATCTCCGGATCCGCCTGGCTCCACGCGCCGCCCCCGAGCAGACGGTCGTGGCCACGCGAGCCGTACCACCCGTCGAGCCACTCCCGCGCCCCGCCCGTGATGTCGAACACGCCGGCGATCGAGCGGTCGACAGGATAGCGCATCACCGGCCCCGGCCGAGCCGTCGGGTGGGCGAAGCACGTCCGCGCCCACTTCGCGCGGTAGCGGTTGCCCCAGGGGTAGAGCCGCTGGGAACCGAGGCGCGCGGCGAAGGCGAACTCCTCGCGATTGGGAAGCCCGAACTCCATCTCGTCGGTGCCGTGCCGTTCGTCGAACCAAGCCGCGTAAGCCTGCGCGTCGTTCCACGACACGCCCAGTACGGGCCAGTCGCCACGCCAGTCGCTGCGGAGCGCGTACCGCCCGTCGGCGCCCCGCACCCAGATCGACTCGATCGCCGAGCCGATCTCCTGCCGCGGGAACCGAATCGGATCCGCGCTCGTATCGATCGCGGTGAGCGTCGCGGGCTCGTTCAGGTACTCGAGATAGGCGTCGCTCGTCACCTCGTGCTCCTGGATCCAGAGCTCGGGCAGACGGCCGCTCGAATCGTACAGCCGCACGAAACCGGCGGGGCCGGCGCCGGCCGGCGTGAGCTCGACGCTCGCGTGAAGGTCGCCCGAAGCCGGCCCCACGTCGAAGACGAGGTCCTCGTAGCCCGGGTGCCGCACGGTGACCATGTAGGAGCCACGATCGAGCTCGGACACGAGCGGCGCCAAGCCGACCCGCGTCGCGGGTGAGAGCATCGCCGGCGCCGCGTTGGGGCGCACGTCGAGACCCGGCGCGAGATCGGCGTCGATGCGTTCGCCGTCGCGCACGAGCTCCGACGGCAAGACCTCGCGGTCTGCTGACGTGACCAGACGCAGCGGTACGAGGAGCTCGACGCCGAGCTCCGTGAGGTCCGCCTCGACCTCGAACGTCTCGTGGCCACGGGCGAACACGCAGAGCTGCTTGCCCGTGACGAGGTTCGCAATCCCCCACTCGTCGGCGACGGTCTGGCCGTCGACGCTGACCAGGCGGTCGAACGCGGCGATCGCACCGCCGCCCCGCGCGACGAGCACCGAGCCCTCGATCGGATGTCCGGCCACCGCCACGATCGAGTCGCTCCGTCGCGCCGCACCGGCATCGTGAACGACTTCGAGCGCCCAGGTTCCCGGCGGCACGGGGGGCTCGCCACTCAATGAGACCGGCACGAGCCGCGGCTCTCCGCCTGACACGAGGTCGCGCTCGGACCGGAAGCGCACGATGTGCACCTCGGCTCCGAGGGGCACCGTATCGACCGCGAGCCGGATCGTGCGCGCGAGCCGTACGGCCGTCTCACCGCCCGGATCGGCCTCGAGCGCCATGCGCGCGTAGAAGTCGACCGCCTCCGAGTCGTACTCTTCGATCGCGATCTGGCGGCGCTCGAAATAGAGCTCGGCACGCACCGCGTCCGTCCCCGCGACGTCCTCGTCGATCCGTTCGGCGCGCGCGAGGAGGTCGAGGACGGCGTAGAACGTGCGCTCCCAGTCGCGCTCGAGCTGCTCGACCTCTCCCTCGTGCGCATCGAGGCTCCGGTATTCCCCGTCCGTCATGTAGCGGTACGCGAGCTGCTCCTGCAGGTTCTTGACGCTCCCGCGCACCGTGCGCACCTCCTCGCGCTCGCCGCGCAACTCGGCGATGCGGTCCCGTGCACGCTCGACGGTCGCGGCCGCCTCGCGCCGCCGTTCCCGCGCCACGTCGCGCGACTGGTACGCGAGCAGCGCCACGAGGAAAGCGAGCAGCGCGGCGGCCGTCACGGCGCTGGCGAAGATCGCCGGCCGCTGGCGCGCGGACCGACGCCAGCGTGCAAGCAGGGAGGGCGGGCGCGAGCGGATGGGCCGCAGCTCGAGGATCGCCTCGAGATCGCCGGCAAGCTCTGCTGCGCTCTGGAAGCGGTCACCCGGCTCGCGCGCCATCGCGCGCATGACGACGACTTCGACGTCACGCGGAATCGAGGCGTCGAGCCCGCGCAGGGGCTCGGGGTCGCGCGAAAGCACGCGGTGGAAGACCTCCTCGATCGTCTTGCCCGGGAATGGCGTGCGCCCCAACAGGCACTCGTAGAGCGTGACGCCCAGTGAGTACACGTCGGTGCGTCCGTCGACCTTGCTTCCCTCGACCTGTTCGGGAGCCGCGTAGCCGGGCGAGCCAGCGAACTGGTCGGTGAGCGTCGCCATCGAGCCTTCGAGATCGCGCGCGAGACCGAAGTCGAGCAGCCGCACGTCGCCGTCCTCGCCGACGAGGATGTTCGATGGCTTGAGATCACGGTGAACGATGCTCTGCGCGTGCGCGTGCTCGAGCGCGCGTGCGAGACGCGCCCCCCAGCGCACGACCGTCGGCACCGAAGGGCGTTCGGCCGCGAGCACCTCCCCGAGCGAATGTCCCGGCAGGTGCTCCATCGCGAGGTAGCGCACGCCGCCGGCGATGCCCACCTCGTGCACACTGACGATTCCAGGGTGCCGTAGGCGAGCGATCGCACGCCCTTCGCGCAAAAGCCGCTCCTGGGTCGCCGGTACATCCGCGAGCTCGGGCCGCGTCACCTTGAGGGCGACGAGTCGGCCGAGCGACTCTTGCTCGGCGAGGTACACGGTCGCCATCCCGCCCGCACCGAGCTGCTCGATGATGCGAAAGTCGCCGATGCGGCGAGCGGACTCGGGATCGGACAGCGAGCGGTGCAGATCGCGGATCACGTCGCACACGTCTTCGGCGAGCCCGGGGTGGCGCGCGATGAACGCGTCGGGCGATTCGAGATGCCCGCCCATCGCGGCGTCGAGGTAGCGGTTGTAGGCACGGTCGGAATCGGGCGGCACCGGGCCAGGATAGCTTGAACCGGCCCTATTTGGCTGCCTCTGGCGCCTCCTCCAGCGCCGAACGGACCCATTCGTGCAGGCGCTCGACGCCCTTGAGCATCGCGTGCTCGGCCGTGCGCCCCAGCTCCCCCTGATCGGCGCAGACCCCCCCGATCGGCTCGCCAGCGGGCGGGATCTTCCAAATGTGCTTGTCGCCCGGTTTGCGCAGGCAGACGCTCAGCGAGTAGATGACGCTCTGTCCAGGAACCCCGGGCAAATCCTCGTGCACGTTGAAGAAGTGGGCGTCGCCCATGTTCAGGTGCAGCTCGTACGGCGCGTCGGCGCCCCCTGTGAACAGGCGCGCGACGTGCCGCCCCGCGTCGAGCTCGAAGCTCGGGCCGCCGGGGCGCGCCGCGGTGCGCAGGCGCGCCAGCTCTCCCATCGGCCGCACGTCGGCGATCGGCTGCAGCCAGTCGAAGTCGTCCTCCGTCGTGACCAGACTCGGATCCTTGTTCCAGCCGGCCGGGCGCGGCGGCGGCTCGGAGCAGGCGCAGAGCGCGGCCACGAGCACTGGCAGTGCGGCACGCAGGGGAACGAGCATACGACGGCTCATCCTGCCTCTTCCTCGAGAATGCGCCAGAGGACCCAGCTCGCGACGCTGCGCAGCGGTGCCCAGACCTCGGCACGCTCGAGCAGCTCGGCCGGCCCCGGCCGCTCGTCGAGCCCGTCGAGTCGCCGCAGCCCTTCCTGCAGCCCAAGGTCGCCGCCGGCCATCACGTCGAGCCGGCCGAGGCGAAACATCAGAAACATCTGCGCGGTCCACACGCCGATCCCGCGCACGCGGGTGAGTGCTTCGATCACGTCCTCGTCACCCTTGCGCCCAATCGGCGCGAGGCGCAGCGAGCCGTCCTCGATCCGTGTCGCCAGGTCGCGCAGCGCGAGCAGCTTGCCCTGCGACAAGCCCGCGCCGCGCAGCGCGCCATCGGTCAGCTCCAGGAGCTCGGGCGGCCGCGGGAAGGAGCGCCCTGGCGTCAGCGCACAGACCCGGTCGTGGATCGTACGCGCCGCCTTCGTCGAAAGCTGCTGACTCGTGATCGAGCGCGCGAGCGCCTGGTAGTGCGTGCGGTACGGCTGATCGCGGTTGGGGAAACCCGGATAGCGCGGCACCCGCTTCAGCGCCGTGCCGAGCACGGGATCGCGTCGCGCGAGCGCGCGGAGCTGTGCCGGCGTCGGGCGCGTCGGCTTCACGGCTCGAGCTCCAGGAGCTCTTGGATCTCACTGCGCACCGCCGGTGACGGCTCGATGCCAACGCGGGTCAAGAGTGCCTCGTACTCGTCGCCCCCCGGCTCGAACTGGCTACGCGCGGAGTGCTGGATCAGCGTGTGCACCGCCGCCCGGCGCACGCGCGGCGCGGGGTCGGACGTCGCTAGACGCATCAGCACGTCGACGGCACGCGGGTCGTCGAAATCGGCGAGCGTCGAAGCGCGTTCGCGCAAGAGTTCCTCGGGGCCCTCGGTCGCGAGGCGCAGGATCGCGACGCGCGCGCGATCCTCGCGCTCGGCGAGCTCGCGCAGCCGCGGCAAGGCGCGCCACTGCATCGCTGGAGCGCTCTGAAGCGTCGACTGGTGCATCCACATCGCCAGCGGCTTGTCGAGATCGATCGCGCACAGCAGCACTCCGGCGGGATCGATGACGACGTTTGCGAGCTCGGCGTCGTGCAAGGGCAGACGCAACGTCTCCTGCTCGCCGTCGAGACGAACGCGGTGACGGGCGACCGTCCCGTCGACGTAGTAGAGGTCGAGCTCGAGCGGGATCTCGAACAAGGGCACGAGCTCGCTCGTCTCCTGAACCTGACGCACGTCGAGCTCGAGCACGTCGCCCGCAGCTGCCTCGAACGACACCTCGAGGCGCGGGAAGCCGCCACCCTCGACCCACTGTTCGACGAAGCCTTCGAGGTTGACGCCGGTCTCGTCGAAGACGGTCCGCACGAAGTCCCCGGTCGTGACGAGGCCACCCGCATGACGGTCGAGGTACGCTCGCGTCGCGCGCCAGAACGCCTCGTCGCCTAGCCGCGCCCGGATCATGTGCAGGATCCAAGGCCCCTTGGTGTAGAGGTGGTTCGCGCGGTCGCCCGCCGACTGCGTCCGCCAGTCGAGCACGACCGGGACGTCGGCGTCGGGCCGAATCTGGTACCACTCGCGGTAACGCTCGAGCCACAGCGCCGCTCTGCCCTCCCCGGCGACGTGGCCCTCGTAGAGGATCTCGAGATAGGAGGCCCAAGCTTCGTTGAGCCACAGGTGGCTCCAGCCGAAGCACGTGACGTGGTTGCCGAACCACTGGTGCGCGAGCTCGTGCGCGACGAGTAGACGCGGGTCGCCGTCGAGGTCGGCGATCTCCTCGGCGTCACCGATCAAGCGGTCGTGCACGATCGTGAGCGACGCGTTCTCCATGCCGGCGCTCCGGAAGTCGGTCACGGCGACCTGCGCGTACTTGGCGTACGGATACGGCTCGTCGAGCAGCTCGGTGAAGAAGGCCATCATCGCTGGCGTCTCGCCGAACGCGCGCCGCGCCCGCTCCTCGCCCGTCCCGGGTGCGACGTAGTACTCGAGCGGCAGCCCCTGCCACTCGTCCGCGTACCGCTCCCAGCGTCCCGCCGCGACCGCGATCAGGTAGGTCGGAATCGACTGCGCCGTGCGCCAGCGGAACGTCCGTTCCCCGAGATCGTGGACGTCGACGCCGAGCAGCTCGCCGTTCGAGAGCGCCGTCATCTCGAAGCCGACGCGCAGCTTCGCGTCGACGGTCGCGCGGTCGCTCGGGTAGTCCCACGTCGGCAGCCAGTGCCGGTTCTGCTCGCGCTGCCCCTGGGTCCAGATCTGTGGCGCAAACCCCTGCGCGTGCTTCGAAGCCTCGCGGAAGTGCATCCCGCGCTCCGGCCGCGCGACGTAGCGGATGCGCAGGCTCTCCTCCTCGCCCACCGCGAGCGGCTCGGCGAGCTCGATCGTGAGCCAGGGGTCCTCGAGGCGGAACGCGAGGACGTGTCCAGCGGCATCGAGCACCTCACGCACCTCGAGCCCGACCGCGTGCAGGCGCACCTGCTGCGTGTCCTCGCGCAGCGCCCGAATCCAGTTGGTGACCGTGCCGTGCACGCGCCGGCCCTCGAAGTCGAGCACGAGATCGAGCGAGACGTGGATCAGGTCGCAGTCCCGGTCCCAACCGTTGTGCTCGAGCGTGTCGGCGCGCAGCGCGAGCGACCCGCGCCCCGCCCCGGCTCCCGGCACCGAGCAGGAGGCCGCGCAGGCCGACAGGAGAGCGGCCAAGGCCCAGGGAAAGTTGTGGCGTTTCATCGTCTGCTTGGTCGGATCCGCGCCCGGGAAGCTAGTCCGGCCACGGGTCCAAGGCAAGTGACTCCGAAACCTTCCCGGCAGCTAGGAATGGCGTCCCCCGAGCGGTAACTTTGCCCGCGCGTGCGCGGAGAAGATGTCCGCCGCCGCTCTCTCAAACCCCAACCCCCCAAAGAGCCGCCAAAATGATGGCCACGACTCGGCAAGAAGCGGTCCGCTCCATCTCCAGTGACACGTGGGAATTCCGTGAGAACGAGCACGGAAACGCCCGCCTGACGGAGATCTTCGGCAAGTACGTCTTCAACGACCAAGTCCAACGCCAGCGCCTGCCCGGAGCGGTCTACCGCGCCCTGCGCAACACGATCGAGACGGGCGCCCGGCTCGAGCCGGAGATCGCGGACGGCGTCGCGACGGCGATGAAGGATTGGGCGATCGAGCACGGCGCGACGCACTACACGCACTGGTTCCAGCCGATGACCGGCCTGACGGCCGAGAAGCACGACTCGTTCCTGATGCCAACGAGCGAGGGCCAGGCGATCCTCGAGTTCTCCGGCAAGCAGCTCGCCCAGGGTGAGCCCGACGCTTCCTCGTTCCCCTCAGGAGGCCTGCGCGCGACGTTCGAGGCGCGCGGCTACACGGCCTGGGACCCGACTTCTCCCGCTTTCCTGCGCAAGTCATCGGACGGCGCGACGCTGACGATCCCCACCGCGTTCTGCTCGTGGACCGGGGACGCGCTCGACAAGAAGACGCCGCTCCTGCGCTCCTGCGAAGCGGTATCGAGCTCGGCGACGCGCCTGTTGAACATGATCGGCGAGGCGTCGGTGACCCGCGTCATGCCCACGGCCGGCACGGAGCAGGAGTACTTCCTGCTCGACCGTCAGTTCTTCACCCTGCGCCCCGACTTGGTGAGCGCCGGGCGGACGCTGTTCGGCGCACGGCCGTACAAGGGCCAGGAGTTCGACGATCACTACTTCGGCGCGATCAGCCAGCGCGTCCTGCGCTTCATGCAGGATCTCGAGCACGAGCTGTGGCTGCTGGGCGTACCGATCAAGACGCGCCACAACGAGGTCGCCCCGTCGCAGTTCGAGCTGGCTCCGGTCTTCAGCGCGATCTCCGTGTCGTGCGACCAGAACATGCTGACGATGGACGTCATCCAGGACGTCGCCGAGCGGCACGGGCTCGCGGCGCTCCTGCACGAGAAGCCCTTCGCGGCCCTGAACGGAAGCGGCAAGCACCTCAACTGGTCGCTCGCCGACAACCTCGGCCACAACCTGCTCGACCCCGGGCACACGCCGCACGAGAACCTGAAGTTCATGCTGTTCCTGACGGCGATCATCGCCGGCGTGGATCGCCACCAGGACCTCCTGCGCGCCTCGATCGCCTCGGCCGGAAACGACCACCGCCTCGGTGCGAACGAGGCCCCGCCGGCGATCATCTCGATCTTCGTCGGGACCCAGCTCGAGGAAGTGCTCAACGCCCTGATCGAGGGCCGCGCTCCGGCCGGTACGGACGGCGGCAACCTGCGCCTGGGCGTCAACACGCTGCCCGAGCTGCCGCGCGACATGTCCGACCGCAACCGCACTTCGCCCTTCGCCTTCACGGGCAACAAGTTCGAGTTCCGCGCCGTCGGCTCCAACCAGTCGATCGCGTACCCCGCCGCGTTCCTGAACCTGATCGTCGCCGAGTCCCTCGACGCGATCAGCGATCGGCTCGAGGCCCTGGGCGGGGCGACCGCCGAGAACATCCAGGCGGTCGTGCGCGAGACGCTCACCGCCCACCAGCGCATCCTGTTCGGCGGCGACAACTACTCGGACGCCTGGCGCGAGGAAGCGGCCCGGCGTGGCCTGCTGAACCGCATCGGGACCCCGACGGCGCTCGCCGACTGGTCCTCCGAAGAGAACAAGGCGCTGTTCGAGCGCTACGGGGTCCTGTCCCGGACGGAGCTCGAGTCGCGCTTCCAGGTCCAGAGCGAGAAGTACGCGAACACGATCAACGTCGAGGCGATCGCGACCCGCGACATCGCGACCACGATGATCCTGCCGGCCGCCATGGCCCACCAGAGGCAGCTGGCGGAGTCGATCTCGAGCGTCAGCACGGTCCTGGGCGCCGATGCGGTCGCGGGCCAGAAAGAGCTCCTGGTGACGGTCTCGAAGGCCATCGACGACATGAAGCATTCGGTCGATGAGCTCCTGGCGATCCAGGAGGAGCTCGAGGCCTCCGAGGCCGAGCCCCACGAGCACGCGGTCGCCTACCGCGAGCGCATCCTGCCGGCCATGGACGCGGTCCGGGGGGCGGCGGACCTGCTCGAGCGGCTCGTCGACGACGACCTCTGGCCCCTCCCCAAGTACCGCGAGATGCTGTTCATCCACTGATCCGCGACGCGCAGGGCTGTCCGACTCCGGGGCGGGCTTCCACGGGGAGCTCGCCCCAGGTCGTTTCCGGCCGCCGTGGCACGCGTCTTGAGCGTTAGTGGATCCGCGCCACTAACGAGATCGCACTCAGCACGATAAGTGACAGGCCAAGCAACATCGGACGGATTGCAAAGCCGAATGTACGCAGCACAAGACACTGGGTAAAACCGACAAATCGGGTTGATCGGACGCGTGTTTTGCCGACAATCGAGTTCTCTCGCTAGCGCAGACTTACACCCGAGCCTGTCAAGACGACCCGACACCTATGGCCAAGAAAAAAGCAACGAAGTCGCCGGCACCCGGAAAGAAACGCTATCGGCGGTCAGACGAGGAACTCATCGAGGACCTCAAGGACCGCATCAAGGAGCTGAAGGTCCGGCAGGAATCCCGCCGGCTGAAGCAATCGCCCGCGTTCAAGTCCGCCGCCACCGCGGTGCGCTATATCGACAAGGCGCTCGAATACGCGGCGGAGGAATCCAACGCCAAACTGCGACACGCCCTGGCGGATAGCCGCAAGCCGCTGGAGACCTTCCTCGCCGCCGAGGGCTTCAAACTTCCGAAGGCACGACTACCGCGCGGCCGACGCCCGCGCGAGTAGAGCGACAGCCTGCATCGAGGCGGCCCACACACTTCCCGCGCACCTCAAAAAAAGGGCGGAAAGTCGGGCGATTCCGCGAACTCAGCGCGTTTCCTACTACGGAAAGGCTAAGGGTGGCTTGCGTCGCCTGTGGTCCCCATTCCTTCTAGAGCGTCCGGGCCCCACGAGCCCGCTGCTCGCTCCGAGGCGCCTGGCGGACCTCCGCGGGGAGCTTCGGAAGAGGGGGAACCGAAACGAGAGAGTCATGGACGCGCCAGTCTCCGGGCTGGCGCGTCCATAAATCTGCCGCTCCAGCGCCGCGCCGCCCAAGCGTTACAACGCGCCGGCACGAACCAGAAAACGGGCCCGGTGCACTTAGAGGTCCGAACGAATCGCCTCGGGACTCTTGTCCGCGCACGATTCGCCGCGCACCGAGTGATACCCGAGGGCGATGAGCGTCAGCTCTCCCGTCTCCGAGTCGTAGACGCGGCACTCGTCGATCGCGCTGGCATACAGGTGCAGCGAGACGCCGGACTTGCCGGCAGCCGGGCGAACGAGATGCCGGGCGATCGAGTCCTCGATGGAGGCGACGGCTCCCTTGCCGTGGGAGCGCACCTGTCCAACCTCCAGGCTGTCCGGGTCGGCCCCTTCGGGAAGGCGGTAGTGAACCTCCTCGAACTCGCCGTCCAGCGCGGCCATCCAACAGGATTGGCCCATGTGATTGTGGATCGGACTGACCTGCCCCTCTTTCCGACACCACAGGAGCAGCTCGTAGTCCGCGCAGCGGAAGACGAGATTGCGCGTGTACCGCTCCAGGGAAAACGTCGTGAAGCGGCGCCAGTCGTCGCTCGTGCTTGCGTAGCGCTCCAGCATCGCCACGACACGGCGACCGCGGGGATCGCGCGCAAGCTCGGCTCGGAGCTCCGCGCAGAGGACGTCGAGGTCGGACTCGATCACGGTGGTTCGTTTTGGGGCTGGGGGTCAGCCTCGGGGATCGAGCAGCTCGATCCCGCCGCGCGCCGTCGCGCAGAGCAGACTGGCGGGGTTGTCGGGCGCCACGGGGCGACCGGGGTCACCGAGCGCGACGGGCACATGCTCGGATCCGGGCGAATAACGAACGTAGTCCCCGGCGCGGTGCGTCCCGTCCGCGTCGACGTAGCCGCCGGCGAGCACGAGGACCTCCTCGATCCCGAGGTGGCGGTGGGGGCGGTAGCCACAGCCCGGATCCATGCGGATCAGAACCGTCGCCCCGGCACCGGCACCGGCCTCGTCTCGGGACGCGAGCATCCGCCACGCGACGCCAGGCGTCTCGGTCGCGAACCACTCGACGTTCGCTTCCGTCACCAGAACATTCAGTCCAGTATTCGTCATCTTCGCGAGCTCCGCCGAGCACGGCCAAGCGGGCCATCGTACCCGCCCCAAATCAGTCTTTCCTCGTACACGCGTGCAGGACTCAGGTTCGTGCCAAACGGCCGCTTCGTAACAGTTGGCGCGTCCGGCGATTACATTCTCGTAAGGGCAACCGATGACATCCCTTTGACGCTCAAAATCGGAGCTTTTCCCTACCCACCGCCCTCCACCGGCCTATCATTGCGTGCGAACGGTCTTCGGACTGTTCGCGCATGTGAGTTCCACCGAGAGGTAACCACACTTTGCGAGCGGTGTGTTACCCGGGAAGCTCGGTGGCAACTCCTCTCTCCCTCGGGCCGGTGGTGTTTCCCATCACCGGCCCCCTATTTTTGCCTGCCGTGACGGATGGCGAGGCCTCGTCAGCCGTTCAGCGCGGCGAGCAGCTCGCGCGCGACGCCATAACGGAGCCCACGTCCGGTGACGCGAGCCTCCTTCGCGTCGAGACGGTCTAGCGCCGCCGCGATGCAGGCGAGTCCGGCGGGGAGCAGCTCGGCGCGCTCGGGTTCGATCGGCAGCGCGCGCCGCTCGGAGAGCCCGAGCGTCACCAGATGATCCGCCCACGCGCGCGCCGCGCCGACCGGGACCCGCGTCCCCTCCACCCGTGCGTGGTCGAACGCGCTCAGCCCGGCGCGCGAGGCCTCGAGGCACGCCAGGTTCGTCCCAGAGCCCCCGAGCAGCACGACATCCGCCGCCGCGCCGGCCCCCGCGGGAAACGCGACCGCGCGGTCCGTAATTTCGGCGCAAAGCGCGGGCCAGCCGCCGGGCTCGAGGGGTGGCTCGCCGCCGAATCCGAGGTAGCGCTCGGTCAGGATCAGCGCCCCTATCGGGGCCGAGACACGCTCGGCACCCTCGTCCCCCACGACCTCGGTGCTGGCTCCGCCCGCGTCGATGATGACCGTATCGTGCCCCGGACTGGCGACCGCCAGATGGCCAAGGCGCGCCTCCTCCTCGCCGGAGATCACCTCGATCGCGAGCCCCAGCTCGTCGCGGCAGCGCTCGACGAAGTCCGCGGCGTCGTGCGCCCGGCGCAGGACCGCGGTCCCGACGATACGCAGGCGCCCGCCCGCGCCGAACGCGCCTGCGCGGTCGCGGAAGCCCGCGAGGACGCCGAGGGTGCGCTCGATCGATTCCGGATCGAGGCGTCCGGTTCGCGCGAGCCCCTCCCCCAGCCGCGCGAATGCGAGCTCGTCGTGCAGCACCTCCAGCTCGCCCGCAGGCCGGCCGCGGCACACGAGCAGGAGCGCGGTGTGGGTCCCGAGGTCGACGGCGGCTACGGGGGCAGCGGACACGGCGGAAGCCTCCATGCCGGCGCTAGCGCCGCCCCTTCGGCTTCTGCAGTACGATCCGCAGGCCTTCGACGAGCTTGTCGATCGTCACGACACGGGTAACCTCGAGCTTGCCGCTGCGCGCCCGCAAGCGCCACTTGTAGCGGTGCACGCCCTTCGCGACGTGGCGCTTGCCGCGCGAGTAGACCAGGCGGACGCGCTTGGGGCCGCGCGGCGCTCCGCCCTTCTCGGACTGAAGGCGCTCGAGCCACACGTTCGAAGGGGGTGCGGGACCCCCGTCGGGTAGGCGCAGGTTCACGCGCACCTCCGCCGTGCGGCGCATCTCGACGCGACCGAGGTCGACGCTCGCGCCGGGGGCGAGCACCACCACGTCGAAACCGAACGGCTCGAACCCGGGGGCGCTG
Source organism: bacterium (assembly GCA_024226735.1). Classification (GTDB taxonomy): domain Bacteria; phylum Planctomycetota; class UBA1135; order UBA1135; genus JAAELL01. The sequence continues at coordinate 79,210 of JAAELL010000032.1, forward strand.
ACGAGCACGCGCGAGCGGCCCGCGACCATGCCCGTGATCTTGAAGCGGTTGCCGACGAGGCGCAGCGAGCCGCCGCGGATCTGGTCGAAGCGCAGACCGGGAACGGACTCGACCGTCCCCTCGATCACGATCTCGCCCGACACGTTCGCACGCGGCTGCACGGCGTGGCGCTCCATCGTGAGCGTGACGAACGTCCCCTGGGGCACGAACACGACGACCTCCGAACCGGCGGGGTGCAGCCAACCGGTCGCCCGTGCCGTCAGCGTCCAGCGACCGTCCGGCAGAATCAGCTTGAAGCGCCCGAACTCGTCGGCCCGGTTGCCGCGCTTCTCGACCTCGCCGCCGCCCTGGCTCCGGGTTGCGATGACCCGCGCACCCGGCACCGCGAAGCCGCGCTCGTCGAGAACGTAGCCTTCGAGGGGCGCGAACGGGTCCATCGTGACCTCGAGCGGCTCCCCGTCCGAAGCGACCGTGACGCTCTTGCGCTTGCGGCGATAACCCTCGTGCTCGAACGTCAGGTGCACGGGGCCCGCGGGCAGCTCCGGAATGGAGAAGCGCCCCCCGGTGTCCGTGTGCACCTCGGGCAGAGCGGACCAGGCGCTCAGCAAGCGCGTACGCGGCGTCACGAGGACACCGGCGATAGCACGCCCATCGGCGTCGACGACGGTCCCCGCGAGGCTCGCGCGGGCCCGCATCGGGAGCACGCGCTCGGTGCTCGCCGTACCGGGGGGAAGCGACGCGTAGCGCGCCGCGGAAATGAGCTCGCCCTCCCCCGCGGGCGGGTAGGCGACGATCAGGAGCTTGGTCTTCGAGGGCACCGCGCCGAAGTCGACCCGCCCAGTCGCGTCGGCGACGCCCTCGCGCAGTGCCTCGGCGTAGCCGTTGGGGTCGTCGTTCGGCTCCTCCCCGCGTGGGTGGGGCCAGCTCAGTTGGCGCGCCTCGCGGTCCGTCCCCAACCAGACGCGCGCCCCCGAGACCCCCTCCGTCGCCGCTCCCGAACCCGCTCCCGAACCCGCTCCGGCCCCTGTTCCTGGTGGGCCCGCGACGACCCGCACGACCAAGTTCGCCGGCGGTTGGACCTTCACCCGCACCTCCGCCTCCCCGGCGACCGCCGACGCGTGCGTGATCGCGCCCCAGGGCGTGATCACGCGCAGCCGGACCGAACCGGTCGCGAGCCCCGTCAGGCGGAACCCGCCGTCGGGCCCGGACTGGGTGCGGCGCACGGCCAACCACGCGACGGGCCCGGAGGTCCCTTGGATGGCCGGCAGGACGATGACCTCGGCGCCGGCGACAGGCGCGCGACTCCCGCCGAGCTCGACGCGCCCGAAGAGGTCGAGACCACTGTCGACCTCCAGGGTGAAGCGCGTGACGGCCCCGGGCGTGACCTGCACGCCGGTCTCGTACGCCACCGGCAGATCGGCGGTGACGCAGCCGACCGCGTAGATCCCGGGCGGCACGTCCTCGAACGCGAAGCGTCCGCGCGCATCGGTGCGCACCTCCTGGTCGGGCTCGCCGCGGTAGCGGTCGCGGTCGTAGTTCCACAATAAGACGCTGGCCGTGCGCGGCCTGCGCGAGCCGGCCTGGACGACCAGGCCCTGGATCGAGCCGCTGCGCTCCATCCCGAGCTCCGCTGGGCGCGTCAGGTCGATGCGCGGCGCCCGCAGCTCCCTGTAGTCGGCGTGGTCGACCGCGAGCGCCGCCTCGATGCCCTCGTGCCAACCGAGGGCAAAGAGCCCGCCCGAATCGCTGCGGGTCGTGACCTCGAGCTCGCCCGCGACGAGCCGCACCGTCGCCCCCTCGACGGGCGCGTTCGTCAAGACGTCGAAGACTCGGCCGCGGTAGGTGGCCTCGCCACCAGCGGAGGCCTCGACGCCGGCCGTGACCGGCGCCCGGCCGGTGGCGGCAGAATCCTCGGTGACCGCGAGCGGTGGCCCGTCGACCCGCGCGCCCCGTGACTCGACCGGCACGTCGCCCGGCGGCCCGGGGGCCGGCTGCAGGGCCCCGGTGGAAGGCGCCCCGCCGCCGTCGAGGAACAGCAGGAGCGCCACGAGCGCGACGAGGCACCCCGCGGCGAGGACGAGAAGGCGCGGCATGACTCCCATTCTCTTCGCATCGACCGCCGCCGCAAGGATCAGAGCTCGTGGAACGCCCCGTAGCAGCGCCCGGCGAGGGTGAACACCTGTACGCGATCGCCATCGCGATCGATCACGGCGACGCGCGTGTCGCCGTCGTGCCCGCCCTCGACGATGGCAATGTCGCTCGGGTGCGAGACCTCGCCGTCGGCCTCCCCACCACCGGCGAGCACGCGCAGCAGGCGACCGGCTGCATCGAGCAGGAGAACGGCGCTCGCCGCCGCGTCCGGATCGCCCGCGTCCCCTGCGACCGCGACCGCCAGGCGTCCGTCGGAGAGCGTCGCGACCGCGCACGGCGCCTGGTCCAAGCCGATCGCGTAGTGGAACTCACCGGCGCGGAACACCTGGATGCGGGACGCGCCCGCCTCGCAGGCGTACAGCCGGTCTCCGACGAGCGCGAGCCCCGACAGACCTCGGAAGCGTCCCTCCGGGTCGCCGAGGGGGCGCAGCGAGCGCACGCGGCCGGCGTGAGCGAGGAACTGCTGCACGGCGTGTCGGCGCACACCGGTCGAAGCGATCCAGAGCGTCAACTCCTCGTCCTCGCCGTCAGTGACGACGTCGACGGGAGCGCCGAGGCGCCCCGCGACGTCCTCGTGTTCCTCGGGGGTCCCACCGATCGAAACGACCTCTTGGCCGAAGAGCGTGAACGCCCGCACGCGTCCGGCCGGTGTGTCCGCGACCCAAATGCGGTGGTCGTCGTCGACGGCGATCCCCGCCGCCGCGGAACGTCCGGCCTCCTCGTCGCGGAACCGAAAGTCGGTCTCGAGCCGGTTGCCGTCGAGGTCGAACGCAGCCACTTCTGCCGTCTTCGCGTAGCGTCCGACGTACAGGACCCCGTTCTTGAAGCAGAGGCTGCCGTGCATTCGCGCCTATTCGGCGGGCACGGTGGCCGGCCCGAGATACGGCGGGCCGACGGGAAAGACCTCGGTCTCGCCCGAGTAGAACTTCAGCCCGCGCAACACGATGTGGCCCGAGTCGGTCGGCGCGAGAACGATGCGCCAACGGTCCGAGCGCACGCGCTCGAAGAGGAGGCGCTGGTCCGCCACGAGGCCCGCTTGCTGCGCGACGACTCTCCACTCACGGCCGACGCGCGCCTCGAGCGTCGCGGTCCTCACGCGGTGCTTGTGTCCGCCGTACTGCGAGTGGATGCCGAGCGCGGTCAGGTTGACCGCGGTCGGGAAGCGGATCTCGAGGCTCGCGTTCTCGTCGCGCAAATAGGCGCTGTGCCACATGCAGCGCGGATCGAACGGCGCGTACGGCGACGGCGTCGTGGAGTGAAGGGCATTGCGCGGGTGCGTTCTACGCGCGGAGCGCGTGCGCGTGCCGATGCGTACCTCGTGCGGCACCTCGCCCGGGATCCTCATCGGCTCGAGCCAGTGCACCTCGTTCGCGAGCCGGTAGCCTTGCAGAACGTCCCTGTGCGGATCGAAGGTGAGCGTCGGGAACACGCGCCGGTTCAGCGCCAGCGCCCGGAGGTCCTCGGGCAAGAGGCGCGCGGCGTCCGCGCTCTGCTGGAAGCCGCGCGTCAAGAGCCCCGCGTCGTAGGACATGATCGAGCGCGAGTCGTACTGGTCGTAGCCGTACTCATCGACGTGCACGAGCCCGAACGCATGGCCCAGCTCGTGCGTCAACGTCGTCTGGAAGTGTGGGCTCGTCGCGAGGTCGAACGACGACAGGAGAGCGGCGCCGCCGCCAGTGTTGACGCCGCCGTTGAACGGTCGTCCGATCGCGTGCGGACAAGGCGTGTCCGAGGCGACGAGCACGACGAAGACGTACGGGCACGTGAAGCGATCGTAGCCCTGCGCCGTGAAGAGCTCGGACACGATCTGCGCGAGGCCGCCGTCGGGCTGAGCGCGATACGCATCGAGCTCACGCGCCCCACGCATCTCGACGGGAGTCCGCCCCGCGACTTCGAACGTCGCGCGACCTCCGGTCAGCTCGCGATAGCGCTCGCGGGCCCACGTGAGGTGGCGCGCGAAGTGCCGGACCTGCTCGGCGTCGGGAACGCGCTCGCCGAGCGGAGTGAACACGATCGGCAGGACGCGCACGCGGTCCGACGCCTGCGGCGAAGCGAGACCGACGACCGACAGGACAACGAGGATCAGTGCGCACGGAAGCAAACGCATCAAGAACGAGTCTAGCCGTTCTGTGCGGGGAGGTTCGAGTCGAACCCGGATGACGTTGGCCTTACGCCGCCCCTAGCAGAGGTATTGCTCGGTCCGAGTCACCGGCTCGCTACGAGACGCACGAGCACGACCTCGGCCGGGGCCCGGTAGCGCAGCGGGACTCCGACGACGCCCAGCCCGCGACTCACGACCAGGGTCGTGGGGCCGAAATCGACGCGTAGGCCCGGATGATGCGGGCCGAGTCGGCGCAGGACGGGCAGGTCGATCTGCCCGCCGTGCGTGTGGCCCGCGAGGACCAGCGGCCGTGCACCGGAGACGAGTCGTGCGGCGCCACCCGGGTTATGACAGAGCAGGATCTCCGGCACGTCGCCGGGAGCGGGCAGCTCGATCTCGCGCCCCTCCTCGAGGTCCTCCACGCCGGCGATCGCGATGCCCACGGGCAGCACGACGCGCTCGTTGCGCAGGAAGCGCACGCCGCGATCACCGAACGCCAGGGCGATGCGGCCCTCCTCGCGCCCGCGGTAATCGTGGTTGCCGAAGACGGCGAACGTGCCGTGGCGCGAGCGCAGGTCGGCAAACTCGTCGAGCACGGTCAGGGCGTCGCGCCAGTCGTGGGTGATGAAGTCACCGGTGAACGCGACCGCATCGACGCCCGCGGCGTTCACGGCCTCGACGACCGGACGCAGGTCGCCCCGTCCCAAAAACGGTCCGGCATGGATGTCGGAGAGGTGCGCAACGGTAAAGCCATCGAGCGCGTCCGGGAGACCTTCGACCACGATCTCCTCGCTCCGCACGACGATGCGGTCGAGCGAGCGGCGCCGGTACAGGCGGCGCCCCTGCAGCAACCGCGCGACCCACTCGCAGCAGCGAAAGACGAGGATGCGGCTGCGCCGGAACCTGCGCGGCTCGAGGCGGAGCATGCGGGATCTTACTCCGTGACGGTCAGCGGCCGTCCCGGAGCCACGTCACGGGCGCCGTCCGGCCCCAGGAAGCGCACCTGTCCGTCACGCGTCGCGACGGTCAGGACGCCGGCGCGCAGGCCGACCCGCGCGTCACCGGCCTCGAGCGTCACGATCCCCAGGGCCGTCGAGACGCGAGCGGCCCCGGAGAGCTCGAGCTCTCCGCTCGCCAGCCGCACACGCGGGGGCGTGAGCGACTCGATCAGGACCGCCGTGTCCGTGCCCAGCTCAGCCGCGATCGCACCGCTGAGGTGCGCGCTCCCCCCAGGTTCGGTGCGGCACCAAGCGCCCGGAAAAAGCGGTGCGCGCGCGCCTGCCTCGAGCGCCTCGATGCCGACGTGGACCTCCCCCGCCACCTGCAGGCAGTCCGCGCCCGCCGAGACCGTCTTGCGCACGACCTGCGTCACGAGCAGGAGCAGGAGCGCGGGATAGAGGACGAGCCGCAGCTGCCAGAAGGGGCTCTTGCCGCGCCCGTTCAGGCCCGCCGCGAGGCGCGCGAAGCGGTGCTTGCGCAGCGCGCGGTGAACAGTGCGGCGGTCGTTGTTGCGCGAGCGACCGATGCTCGCGGTGAGGTGCACGCTCGCCCGGTAGTGCTCCGTGCACTCCTCACACGCGGCGAGGTGGGCACGCAGCCGCAGGGTGGGGCGCTTGCCCAACTGGGCGCCGAGGTAGAGCGTCACGAGACGGGTCGCGTCGCGACAGGAGAGCGCCTCGATTCGGGACCGCATGAGGGGGGGATCGACAGGAAACCGGCGGGGCTTGAGCGGAGCCGCTTCACCCCATCTATCACCCCATCTATCACCCCAACCGGCGCGCCCCGTGCTCGATCCGCGCAAACGTCCGTTCCGCGCCGAGCAGCGCGATGATCTCGAACAGGTCACGCCCCCCTCCCATTCCCGTCAGGGCACAGCGCAGCGGCTGGAAGAGCTCGGGAATCTTCGCTCCGCGCTCCTCGATCCAGGTCTTCGTCGCTTCGCCGAGCGCCGCCGGTTCGGCGAGGTCGGTGCGTCCCTTCAGCCACTCGAGGTAGGCGAGCAGCGTCTCGACGCGGCCCTCGCGCTTGCGCGCGCCCTTCTCGGCCTTGGGGTCGTAGGCCACCTCGTCGTCGGGGCCGAAGTAGTGCTCGATGCGCCCGGGGAGCTCCGAGTAGAGCCGGATGCGCTCCTGCTCGCCGCGCACGACCTCGACGAACCAGTCGCCGCGCTCCTCGAGCTCGTCCGCGGTCATCAGGCCGGCCGACGCGACGAACGGCGCGCAGTGGGCGGCGAGCTCGGCGGGCGTCTCCTGACGCAGGTACTCGCCCGCCATCCACTGGAACTTGTCGATGTCGAAGACGGCGCCCGCCTTGGCGACGTCCGCGACGTCGAACTTCTCGACGAGCTCCTCGAGCGTGAACAGGTCGTGCTCGCCGTCGAGCGCCCAGCCCTGCAGCGCGAGGAAGTTCAGAATCGCGAGGCGCGGGTAGCCCTGATTGCGGTAGTCGTCGAGCGACACGTCGCCCGAACGCTTCGACAGCTTCTTCTTGTCCTTGCCCAACATGAGCGGCAGGTGCCCGAAGGACGGAGCCTCCAGACCGAGGGCGATGTAGAGCAGCAACTGCTTCGGCGTGTTGACGAGGTGCTCCTCGCCGCGCAGGACGTGCGTGATCTCCATGTCCGCGTCGTCGCACACGACGACGAAGTTGTACGTCGGGTTGCCATCCTGGCGCACCATGACCCAGTCCTCGACCTCGGCATGGTCGAAGACGACCTCGCCGCGCGCGAGGTCCGCGATGCGCGTCTCACCCTCGGGGACGCGAAAGCGCAGCGTGAACGCCTCGCCCCCCTCCGCGCGCCGCTCGGCCTCGGTGGGATCGAGGTCGCGGAAGCGGCCGTCGTAGGCGAGCTTGCGCTTGCCCGCCATCTGCTCCTCGCGCATCGCCGCGAGCTCCTCGGGCTTGCAGAAACAGCGGTACGCCTTGCCCTCCTCGAGCAGGCGCGCAGCGACCGCGCGGTGACGATCGATGCGTTGCGACTGGTGGTACGGCGCGTGCGGGCCGCCGACGTCCGGCCCCTCGTCCCAGTCGAGCCCGAGCCACGCGAGGCCCTCGAGGATCGCGCGTTCGGACTCCACCGTCGAGCGCTCGCGGTCGGTGTCCTCGATCCGCAGAAGGAACTTGCCGCCACGGCCACGGGCGTAGGCCCAGTTGAAGAGCGACGTGCGGGCGAGGCCGAGGTGCACCGTGCCGGTCGGGCTCGGGGCGATGCGGACGCGGGGAGAGGAGCTCACGGCTGGACCTGGATCGGGTGGATTCGGTGCGGTTCGGGCGAAGAGCATACGGATCCGCGTACCGAAGCGAATCTCGAAAAGCCGGCGAGCATCGAGGGCCAGCGGGATCGGATGAGAACTGACCTCCGGCTGCAGTACCGCTCCGCCTGCATCGACGCGGGGCGCAACGCGGCGATCGCCGACGACGCTTTCGACCTGGACGGGGACGGGGACCGGACCGAGCTGTCGCCCTTGTTCCGATCGGCGGAGTCGTCGGCGACCTGACCTAGCCCGGGTTATTCATGAGGCATTCGACGAGACGCCCCCGGTCGCCGGGCAAGGGTACGGACCCTCCGGGCTCCAACGGGCCGTATTCGCCGAAGGGCACGGCCGGACGATCATCGAGCGCGGACTCGCTCTGCTCGATGTCAACGAGAGTGGAGTCGCAGTCGGGCAGACGATCTACCTGCCAGCGCTCGGCGGGACCGGCCCGCTGCTCTGGCACCAGGGCGCGAAGACGCTGCTGCCGAGCGCGGGCCTGCCCGGAGCGGCGTTGGCGATCAACGACATGGGCGTCGCGGTCGGCGCGGTCCAGGTCGGATCGGATCAGGTCGCCGCGGTGTGGCGTGCTGGCATCTTCTTCGATCTGTCCGCACTCTTCCCCGGTGCACTGGAGACCGTCGACTTCGACGTCAACAATGCTGGCCAGATCGCCGGCGCAGCGGCCTACGCCACGACGGAGCGGCCCTACGTCATCACGGGCGGGGCGATCCAGTTCATCGACCTCGCTGGGGCGCCCGGTCGCGCGTTCGCCATCAACGACGTGGGCCAGGTCGCTGGCACCGCGGTGCTCCAGCAGCCGAGCCCGGCGGAGACGGACTACGCCTTCCTGTGGACCGGCGGCGTCCCGCTGAACCTGAACAGCGTCATCGACCCGGCGTCCGGCTGGGACCTGCTCCGGGCAACCGCGATCAACGACGCGGGGTGGATCCTCTGCGACGCGTACAGCCCGGGCAACCGGCTCACGGGCGTCGCGCTGATTCCGCGCACCTGAGCACCCAGGATCGTGCATCCCACGGCGATCCCGCGTAGATTCTACGCCCATGAGCGCCACCCTCGACCGCGACGTCATCCACGGCCTGCCCAAGGTCCTCCTCCACGAGCACCTCGACGGCAGTCTGCGCCCGGCCACGGTCCTCGACCTCGCGCGCGAGATCGGCTACAGCGAGCTGCCGACCGAGGACCCTGGCGCGCTCGGCGACTGGTTCTTCTCGGGTGCTTCGCGCGGCAGCCTGCCGCTGTACCTCGAGGGCTTTCGCCACACGATCGCCGTCCTGCAGACGCCCGACGCACTCGAACGGGTCGCGTACGAGCTGCTCGAGGACATGGCGGCCGACAACGTCGTCTACATCGAGGTGCGCTTCGCTCCTCATTTTCACACGGCCAAGGGGCTGGGGCTCGACGCAGTCATGGGCGCCGTGCTGCGCGGGCTGCGGCGCGGCCGCGAAGAGTTCGGGATCGACTTCGGGGTGATCGTGTGCGCGATGCGCAACCAGTCGGCGGACCTGTCGTTCAAGCTCGCCGAGCTCACCGTCGACTGGTCCGACCGCGGCGTCGTCGGGTTCGACCTGGCCGGTGAGGAGGCCGGGCACCCGCCCAAGCACCACCTCGAGGCGTTCCAGCTCATCAAACGCCGCAACGGCTCGATCACGATCCACGCCGGAGAGAGCTTCGGCCCCGAGAGCATCTGGCAGGCGCTGCAGTACTGTGGCGCCCACCGCATCGGACACGGCACGCACCTGATCGAGGACCTCGTCATCTACGAGGGCAAAGTGATCAAGGTCGGCAGCCTCGCCAACTACGTGCTCGATCACCGCATCCCGATCGAGGTGTGCCTGTCGAGCAACGTCCACACCGGCGCGGCGGCCAGCATCGGCGAGCACCCGTTCCCGTACTTCTTGCGGCACGGCTACCGCGTGACGTTGAACACCGACAACCGGTTGATGAGCCGGACGTCGATGACCGACGAGTACCTGCTCGCCGCGCGTTCGTTCGGCTGCACGCTGGCCGAGCTCGAGCGCGTCACGGTCAACGGCATGAACGCGGCGTTCTACCCATACGCCGAACGGCACCGCATTCTCAGAGAGAAGATCGAGCCGGCCTTCGCGCGCCTGCGCGCCGAGGCCGGGAGTTGAGGTACGGCGCGCGGGCGTTCGAGGGCAGGCTCGAGCTGCGTCCGTTCGAGAGCGAGGCGCTGCGCGACAACCCCCTCGGCGACCCGCACGTGCGCGAGGTGCCCGTGTACGTGCCGCGCGCGGCCGAGGACGGTACGCGACTGCCGGTCGTCTTCCTTCTCGCCGGTTTCACGGGGCGCGGACAGAGCATGCTCGAGACGCACCCGTGGCGGCGTGGGGTCGTGAGCGAGTACGACCGCGCCCTCGCGCGCGGCGAGGCGCCGCCCGCGATCCTGGTCCTGCCCGACGCGTTCACGCGCTACGGCGGGAGCCAGTACGTCGACAGCTCCGCGGTCGGTCGCTACGCCGAGTACGTCGGCGTCGAGCTGCCCGCGTTCGTCGACGCCCACTACTCGACGCTCCCCGACCGGCGTGCCGTCGCTGGCAAGAGCTCGGGGGGATTCGGCGCCCTGCACATCGCGATGCGCCACCCCGGCACCTTCGTCGCCGCCGCTTCGATCGCCGGCGACGCGCACTTCGAGTTCGGTTACGGCGCCGACTTCCTGAACGGCGTGCGCGGCCTCGAAAAGGCTGGCGGGCCCGCTGCGTTCCTCGCCGTGTTCGACGAGTTCCACGACCTCTCGGGCGACGGCCACGCGGCGCTCAACCTGCTGGCGATGTCGGCCTGCTACTCCCCCAACCCGGAGAGCGAGCTCGGCTTCGACCTGCCGGTCGACCTCGAGACGGGTGAGCGCAAGGACGAGGTGTGGCAGCGCTGGCTCGCGTTCGATCCGGTCGTCGCATGCGAGCGCTACGCGGACGAGCTGAAACAGCTGCGGCTGCTCTACCTCGAGGCCGGCACGCGCGACGAGTTTCACCTGCAGTTCTCGGCGCGCATCCTCGCGCGGCGCCTGCGCGAGCTCGACGTGCCCCACGAGCACGTCGAGCTCGACGGTGGGCACTTCGGGATGGACGCGAGGTGGCGCGAGGTCTTGCCGAAGCTCGTGCGGGCGTTGGAGTAGCCGCTACCGCCAGGCAATCGCCTGCTCACCGGCGACGACGTCAACGACTCGCTCGACCGTTCCTCCGCTGCGGAGCGTGCTGCGCACACGGTACGTCCCCGGCGGCAGGACGAACTGGATACCGCCCTCCAGTTGCCACGAGTCGGTGAGCGCACCGCAATCGACACCGTCCTCGTCCAACACTTCGAGCTTAGCGGACTGGTTGGGCGCGACCAACAAGGCCCCCGAGGGTTCCAGCACCAGGTCGCACTCGACGGCGGCGCCCGCTCGAACAGTCGCACGTGCGGCGAGGACCGAGCGCCCGACCGAGCGCCCGAAGATGCGCTTCGGCCCGGGCGAGAGTCCGACGAACTCGTAGCAGCCGTCCTCGATGTAGCCCTCGAATGGACGGGACGTTCCGTCGCCTGGGTCGAGCAAATAGACGGATCCGAATGCGATCGGTAGCCCCGCTTCGTCGAAGACCCGACCGCGAACGCTCCCGCCGGCCGTCAGGCGGAGCTCGAGTCCGGAGTGCGCGCGAGAATGCTCGACGTGAAGTTCGTGGATGGAGATCGCGAAATCCTCGACCGTGCCCGTCTCGGGTGCAATCGAGCTCGGATAGCCCAGGAGGTAGGTCGCGTCCGGCACGTGGCTGAACCGAAACCGACCGGATGCGTCGGTCGTCGCGCTCATGCAGGTCGCGAACCTGGGATCCTCGGCGAAGAGGTCCAGTCCGACTCCCGAAACGGGCCGTCCTTGCGCGTCGATCACTCGACCACTCACCGTCGCTTGCGGCAGCGACACGTCGAACTCGAGGTCGGGGACGTCCAGAACCCGCACTCTGTAGGCGGTGTCGTGCCAAGTGCCGTCGAGCTCCAACGACACCTGCAGGGTGTACTCTCCCGCCGCTTCGACCAACACCTCGAAGCGCCCGTCAGCGGAGAGCACGGCGTGCCCGAACGGCCCACCGGAGATCGAGACGGAACCGCCGTCGGCACCCTCGCCAGCGCCGTGCACGCGCCCGAACACCCGGATCGCGGGCATTCGCTGTCCGACCAGCGAGAGCGACCGGCGTTCCGCCTCCGCCAGGAGCACGTCGGTCTCTGTGATGTACTGCCGCAGGCGACCCGCTGTGTCGCGGGCAACGAAGCGTACTTCGATCCGGTACCGACCGGGCGCGATCGAACCGCTCTCGAAGCGCCCTTCCACGAGCTCGGCCCCCCACCGCTGGGACTCGGACTCCGCCGAAACGAAGCCCTCCTGTACCGGACCTCCGCCCGGGACGCGGACTTCGCCGTGGATCGACGCGAGCTGACCGGCCCGGAGCCTGACGCCGCGAACGACTTGGCCCTTCTCGAGCACGACCACCGACGTTGCCTCCGCTTGCAGATAGCCCTTCGCCCGTGCGAGGACCCGCCAGCCGCCGGGCTCGAGGCCCAGCACGCTGAACCGGCCGCCGGCGCAGCGCTGGCGACGGACGCCTCGCACGTCGTCGCCGCCGAGCTCGGACGGTACGTCAGGTCTCGGCTCGGTCGGAATCAGGACGACCTCGAACTCCGGCACGCTGCGGCCACGGCCGTCCGTCCACTTCCCGGACACGGAGCCGCCCTGCCGCAGAGTCAGGACGACCGGCCGGGTGCCGCTCGTCAAATAGGGCTGCAAGGTCCAACCCGCGCCGTTGCGCTCGAACCCGTCGATTGTCAGGACGTGGTCCACGCCGTCCGCCGGCCGGAGCCGAAACCGGCCGTTCGCGTCCGTCCGCGTGCTGAAGGCCCCCGCGGCGCCGTGTTCGCGGACCCAAACGAAGGCCGCGGGACCACCGCTTGGGAACACGACGGTCCCGAGGCCCGGATCGTGGACGGGCTGCCGGACATCAGGCTGCTGGCCGGACTCGACGAGCTGCGGAGCGGCGCTCGAGGCGGTCGCGAGGACGAGGCAGAGGGCGAGGTGGCGGGCGATCTTCAGGTCTGGCATCGTCGAAGTAGGGGTCGGGGTTTGCTCCCGACCCCTACTCGCTGGCAGTTCCAGCATTCACCTACGGCAAGAACAACACGCTCATCGCGTTCGAGTAGTTGCTGTTCGCCCCGCACGGTCCCGCGGGGTCGCGGTACCAGCACTGGAAGTTCCAGGTGAAGCCGGGATTGATCGTCCCGGGAGGGCCGAAGTTCACGGCCGACTGGGCGACGATACCGGGCCCCATCGAGATCACTCCCGCCGGACCCGAGGTCTGCACCGGCCAGCGGTACAGTCCCAGCGCGCCAGCGGAGACGCAGACCATGCCGTTCTGGATCGCGAGCGGCGGCGTGAACTGGCTGCCGCCCATGAAGTAGTAGCCGAAGTTGTTGGCCGGCACGCCGACCGTCGTCAGGACGAGATCGTCGGCGGGGTGCACGCTGCTGCCCTGGGCGAAGAGGAGACCGCCGCCACCGGTGTTGTTGATGCAGCCGGCGAACACGCTGTTGTTCGCGCACGGGCACGCGAAGCCGAAGCAGTACGGCGACGCGAGCAGCTGGCATGAGTCGGGCACGCCATCGGCGTTCACGTCCGTGGCGAAGCCGAGGGCGATGTCAACCGCGTCCTCGACCTGGTTGCCGTTGCAATCCATCAGGGGCGAGTTGCTCGAGTCTGCCGCGACCAGGTCGTCGCCGAAGCCGAAGCCGCCGCGCACGGTGCGCAGTCCGAAGTTCTCCGCCGCGATGAAAATCACGGGCGGACCGCCGCCACCGATGGGCGTCGTGAGGATGTCGCCCTCCTCGATCGGGATGCCGAGGAGGCTGTCGGGGACGCCGATCACGGCCGAGCCGCGGCGCACCGAGAACAGCAACATGTCGATACCCAGGCCGGTCGTCCAGTCGTACGGCGTCAGCGACGGCGTGAACACGCCATCTCCGCTCTCCCACAGGATCAGCGCGTCGACGTCGTCGGTGTCCGGCCCGAACAGGTCGAGGCCGAGCGCCAGCGCGGGCGCGTACACCCCGAACGGCGCACCAGGGAACGGGTTGACGAGCACGTCGCCGCCCACGACGCCGTGGGCCGCCGCCGAGGCGCTGTTCGGAACGCCGCGCGTGGGGTCGAGGAAGGCCGAGTCGAGCGAGAAGTAGACGACCGGGTTGAACGGCAGCGAGTGGACGTCGAGTGCATCGAGGTTGTCGCCCCCGGGGCCCTCGAACAGCCCGACGCCGGGACTCAGCGCCCCCACCGCGCTCCGCAAGCCGTCGCCATCGACGGCCAGGAGCGCGCTGGGAGTGATTGCGAACGGCGGCAAGCCACCGGGGAAGGGCGGCTGGACGCCGTGGACGAGGCCAATGTCGACGTAGACGTCGCTGGAGGCCTCCGCCGTCGATGCCTCGAGCGTCAAGTCGGGCAGGTACGGCGTACCGATGCCCTGCGCCATGCCGTCGACGGAGAAGAAGATGTTGCCCCCGGGCATCAGGCCGACCGTCGGGTCGAGGAACCAGTCCTGCCCGTACGACATGGCGTCGACCTCGACGCCGCAGGGAAAGCCGGGCGGGTGCCCGACGCAGCCCGGGTGCAGGGCCAGCGCCAGCCCGGGGGGCGGGAAGACGCCGCCGCTCACTTCGATCGACGACGGCGGGATCGGGCCGAGCATCGGCATCGAGTTCACCGTCGTCGGCGAGAGGAGGTCGGCTTCGGTGATCGGGAACGCCCAGCGACCGTCGGGGATCGACATCACGGGCGAGTAGAAGTCGGTCGAGTAGTTGATCTGCGCGTCGGCCCCGATCGCCGTGACGAACGTGACGGCGAGGAACAGAGGCGTACGGGTGAGAGCGGGGCGGTGCCTCGAGTTCTCCTTAGAGCGAGATTCCAGCGTGTTGTGCTGTTTTTTTGGCGCTACACCTGACGGTGTGGCAGCGATAGGAGGCGACCGTGTCTAGTGGTGTGAGTCACTCCTGTGCGGCATTTCGGTCGGCCCGTACCCGCCCGCTGCTGCGTTGCGCCTCCTCAAGACTTGCAGCGAAGTCGCGTCGTCGCAGCGCCTTGCAGCGAACGCGTACGCACCGACCAAAATGCCGCACAAGAGTGACTCACACCACTAGGCCGATCGGCTCAGTCTCCCCATACGCCACTGGACTCCCTCGCACCGCCCGGAGTACGAACGCCGGCGAGCCGGCGTTACAGGCGCGCTTCGACGATCGCCGCGACGACCGCCTCGATCGGCTCGTCCGGCCACACCTCGACGCACGTCGGCACCTCGTCGGGTGCCTCGAACGCCTCACGCGCACGCTCGTAGACGGCCAGATCGGCCTGCGATACCGCGTGCGGGTCGTGGCTGCGCTCCTCCATTCGCGCGCGGATCGTCGCCTCGTCCGCGCACGCGCGCACGATGAGGCACGGCACGTTCTGCTCCTGCGCTAGCGCCACGAACGGAGCGCGCTGCGCCCGCCGCCCGAACGTCGCGTCGACGACGACACCGCGTCCGGCGCCGAGCGCCGTGCGCGTCGACTGTAGGAGCGAGTCGTAGGTGAGGGCCCGGCACTCCGCCGAGTAGGCGCCCGCACCCCACGCGGCGGCCTGCACGGGCCCGCCAGCACCCACGACGCTTCGGCGCCGGACGTCGCTCGCGTACAGAGCGGCATCGAGCGCACGCGCGACGCGTTTGGCGATCCAGCTCTTGCCGCTGGCCGGCAGTCCGCACATCAGGACCAGAGGGCGCCCGAGGGAGTACTCGGCCGCCAGGTGGAAGTAGCGCATCGCCTCGAGCCGCTTGTCCGCGGCGCTGGCCGCAGGCAGCTCGCCGCCGGCCGCGGCGAAGCACGCGACCTTGGCGCGCACGATCGCGCGGTACTCCTTGTAGGGCCCGATCAGCGCGGCGAGGTCGGGATCCTCCGCGAGCTCGGCGTAGCGCCGAATGAGGAACTGCCCGAACGCGGAGAAGCCCGCCAGATCGAGGTCCATCGCCAGGAACGCGAGCTCGCAGGCGACGTCGCTGCAGCGAAAGCGATCGCTGAACTCGATGCAGTCGTAGATCCGGATCGCGTCATCCTCGAAGCAGATGTTCCCGGCGTGCAGATCGCCGTGGCCCTCGCGTACGCGCCCCTCGCGCACGCGCCGCTCGAGCAGCTCGTTCGACTCGGCCAAGAACGCGCGTCCGCGCGCGGCGAGGTGCCCGTGCAGCGCCGGTGAGAGGATGGGTTCGGATCCCTGCGTGAACGGCTCGGTCTGGGCGAAGTTCTCCTCGAGGTTGACCGCGATGGCAGCCGGGGTCCCGTACGCGGCGACTTCGGCGTCCGATCGCGCCGCGGCGTGGAAACCGACAAGAAGCCGCGCGAGCTGGTCCAGGTGGCCGTTGTCGATCTCGCCCGCCGCGAGCAGAACGTCGAGCATGCGCCCACTCGGAAGCCTGCGCATCTCGACCGCCCACTCGACGACCGTGCCGGAACCTCCGATGCGATGCCTGCCGCCCTCCTCGCGCGTGACCGGGACGACCCCTAGGTACACGTCCGGCGCGAGCCGCTGGTTGAGACGCACCTCTTCCTCGCAGAAGTGCCGACGGCGCTCGAGCGTCGTGAAGTCGAGGAAGCCCAGCTCGACATCCTTCTTGAGCTTGTAGACGCGCGAGCCCGCAAAGAAGAGGCGCGAGATGTGCGTCTGCAGCGTCTCGATGCGGCGCGCCGGCAGCGGGTAGGCGTCCGGCCGGGAGAGGTCGTCGATGAGGGCTCTGTCCATGGTTCGCTGGAACCCACCTGCAACGTAGCCTCCGCCGCCCGAGCTCGACATGCGGATCATGACGAGACGCGCTACGGACAGCGGACCGTTGCCCCCGGCGCAGGCGGTAGGATCGGGTGATGGGCACCCCCGCGCAGCCGGAGCAGAGCACCAGCGACTGGGGTCGGCTGCGCTCCGGCCTCGAGCACGCGGTCACGGCCACCGCGATCTGGCGCAACTTCACGACGTGGCGCCCCGACCTGGAGCCGGTCATCCGCGGCTAGTGGTGTGAGTCACTCTTGTGCGCACGGGGTGCCCCCCAGGCGTGGTCCTCGGGCATCCGGATCCTGGGCGTCTCGCCGCGCAGCGCCGCATCGAGGTAGAGCAGCGTCCAGCCGATCCCGGCGGCACCCTGCATCCAACCCGTCTGTGCTTCCAGCCAGTCGGGACGGACGCGGTGCTCGGCCTGTTCCCACGCCAGCGTGACCTCGCCGTCGTGCTCGGCCGTCGTCGCACGCCGCAGGACGTCGTCCGCCAGAGCGCGCGCCAGCGCTAGGTCGCCTTCGGCATCGGTCCCCGTCCCGCGATGTGCACGCCGGTCGAGCAGGAACTCCACGATCCCCGCCGCGCCGCAGCAGCGACCGACGTTGTTCCAGTAGCCACGCGTGCGGCCGCGCGGCAGGTCGTACGCGAGGAGCGCACGCCCGCCGGCCTCGGCCAGCTCGAGCCAGCTCTCCTCCTGCGTCACGCGGGCGAGCGTCAGGAACAAGCGACTCGTCCCCACGGGCCCGTGGCACCAGCCGAGGTAGAAGAGATCCTCGCCCCCGGGCAGGTGGTGCGGAACGAGCAGCCCCTCGCCGGAGCGATCGGCGACGCCGAGCACGTGCTGCGTGCCTGCGCGCGCAGCATCGAGAAGGGCGTCGTCGCCAGTGACGGAGCCGAGCGCCGCGAGGAACGCGGCGACGCCTGCCGTACCGTGCGAGTAGTTCGGCATCCGGCGCGCGTAGGTCGGCGTCATCGGCCAATCGAGCCCTGCCTCGTCCACCTTGTCCGCGCGGCCGGCCAGGCTACGGCCGAGCGCGGCGGCGAGCGCGAGGTCGCTCGGCCGCTCCAGGACCTGGCCGGAGTACAGGAGCAAGAAACCGACGCCGGCATCGCCGGCGATCACGTCAGTCACGGGCCCGAAGCTCGCCCGTTCGCCCTCGCGCTGCGCCACCGCGTGCAGCCCGTCGAGCACGAGCGCTGCACCGGCGCGGTAGCGCCCGTCGCCGGTCACGCGCCAGGCCTCGATCAACGCGAACGCCCGACCCGCCGCCCCCGTGTAGAACCCTGCGCCGCGCACCGGTTCCGCGGCGTGGGCGAGCAGCTCGTCGGCTCCCGCGCGCGCGAGCTTTCCCCAGCGCTCTTCCGCCTGACGCGAATCGGGCTCCGCGGATTCGAGCTCGAGGAGGAACAGAATGGGCCCCGGGCTTCCGGAGTACAGCCCGGGAGGGTCCGGCACCCGGCGGCTCGCCGCGGGCGTTGGGGCCCAGGTCACGCCGTCCGGCGTCCCGATGGCTACGGACTCGAGCCAGCGCGCGGCCGCGCGCGCGCCTTCGAGATAGGGACGCGGCGCCACGACGGACGCCTCCTGCGCGCTGGCCAGCGACGCCACGGCCAAGAGGAGGATCGGGCAACGCATCGCTGCATGATACCCGTCCTCTCGAAGCATGAATCCGTTCTTGCCAGCCGTCTTGAGCGAGCTCTTTTGAATGCTCGCCGAGCTCGGGAGTAGAGTACGGCCTTCGGCGGCCCCCGGCGTCCGATGCCGGTTCTCTCGGAGAAATGAGTAGCGATGCTCGACGCCCTGTTCGACTTCGACAAATACACGATCACGACCATCTACACGGTCTGCGCCGTCATCGGTGGAGCCGTCCTGAGCCTGCAGATGCTGCTGCTCATGTTCGGCGGGGACGTCGACGCGGACACCGACGTCGATTCGATCGACGCGAGCGACGGGTTCGGACTGATCTCGATCCGCTCGATCGCCAGCTTCCTGGTGTTCTTCGGACTGTCGGGCTTGTGGGGCACCGAGGAGGACTGGGGCGGCGGCAAGACGCTCGCGGTCGCCTTCGGATCGGGCACCGCGATGCTGGTCATCGTCGCCTGGCTCATGGCGATGCAGAGCAAGCTGTCCTCGGAAGGCAACGTCCAGCCCGAGAACGCGATCGGCAATACGGCGACGGTCTACTTGGGCATCCCGAGCGAGAACTCGGGCAAGGGCAAGATCACCGTCGCGATCCAGGGCCGCACACACGAGTACGCCGCGTTCACCCGTGGCCCGAAGCTCCCGACCGGAACGACCGTGCGCGTGGTGAGCCTGTCCGCGGGCAACACGTTCGAAGTCGAAGGAATCGAGTCGTAGACGAGATCCGTATTGCAAGAGTCTTGAAGGAGACGTCGTTTTGAACATCCTCCCGCTGGCCGCCCCCCAATCACAGCTCGATAACCCCTTCGCGGTTCTGCTCGGCCTCGCGGTCGTCCTGGTCCTCGGCGGGTTCATCCTGATCATCGCGCGGCGCTACAAGCGCTGCCCCTCGAACAAGATCCTCGTGATCTACGGCAAGACGGGCGCTGGGCAATCGTCACGCTGTATGCATGGCGGTGGAGCGTTCGTCTGGCCGCTGATCCAAAACTACGACTACCTCAGCCTCGATCCGATTCAGATCGAGATCCCGCTGAAGGGCGCGCTGTCCCTCGAGAACATCCGTATCTCAGTGCCCAGCGTGTTCACCGTTGCCGTCGGCACGGATCGCGAGATCATGGAAAACGCGGCCGTACGACTGCTCGGCCTGACGCTGCAGGAAGTCAGCAAGCAAGCCGAAGAGATCATCTTCGGGCAGCTGCGCCAGGTGATCGCCTCGATGCGCATCGAGGAGATCAACCGCGACCGTGAGGTGTTTCTCTCGAAGGTGCAGACCTCGCTCGAGCCCGAGCTCGCCAAGATCGGCCAGGTGCTGATCAACGTCAACATCCGCGACATCACGGACGAGTCGGGCTACATCGAGGCCATCGGCCGCAAGGCCGCCTCGGAAGCCGTGCAACAGGCCTTGATCGACGTCTCGCAGCAGGAGCAGAAAGGCTCGATCGGCGTCGCCGAGGCCCAGAAGGAGCAAGCGATCCAGGTCGCCGAGCGCGAGAAAGTCCGCGACATCGGCACGAAGACCGCTGAACGTGAGCGTGCCGTCAAGCTCGCCGAGCTCGACAAAGAACGCATCATTGGCGAGCAGGCGGCGAAGTTCCAGCAGGAGGCGACCGTGCGCGACTCCGAACGCGAGATGCGCGTCAGCGTCGCCGGCGCGAACGCCCAAGCCGTCACGGGCGAGAACGAAGCCAAGAGCCAGGTCGCGCGCGCCAACGCCGACCTGCAGACGGCGGAAGCCGAGGCGTATCAGCGCGGTGAGACGCGCCGGCGCGAAGCGGAAGCCGGTGTGCGCGAGGCCCAGTACCTCGCCGAGGCCAAGGCCGCCGAGGCGGAAGCGACGAAGATCGAGGCCGAGAAGCGCGCCGAGCTCGAGGCTGCGGCCAAGGCCCAGAAGGCACAGACGATCGTCGACGCCGAGGCGCACGCCGAGCGGCGCCGGATCGAAGCGCAGGGCGAGGCTGCCGCCATCTTCGCCAGGCTCGAAGCCGAGGCGAAGGGCAACTACGAGGTCCTCGCGCGCAAGGGCGAGGGCATGCGCGAGCTGATCCAAGCGTGCGGCGGAACGTCGCAGGCGTTCCAAATGCTGATGCTCGAGCACATCGACCACATCTCCGAGACCGCGGCGAAGGCGATCGCCAACATCAAGTTCGACAAGATCGTCGTCTGGGACGGAAACGGCGGCGAGGGCGGTTCGACGAACACGGCGAACTTCGTCCGCAGCCTGGCCGGCGCGCTACCGCCCGCCCTGCAGATGATGAAGGACATCGGCGGCGTCGACATGCCCGAGTTCCTCGGCAAGATCGTCGCGGAGGACTCGAACGGTCCGCCCGCGGTGGAATCGCCGGCCGAGCCTCAGGACGAGACCGAGCCCCCCGCCGGTACGGCGGACGGGGGCTAGAGCCACCGAAGCGCCGGCGTTTCAAGCGCTTACAAGTGCATGCTGGCGCAAGACGGGTTTGGGCTTTCCACTGGAAGGATGAATCCTCGTCTCGCTGCCTGCCTGCTGGTCCTCGCCTCGACCTCGTGCGTGTTCGGTCAACGCACCGCCGACCTTTCCTACCCGCCCGAGCGCAAGGTGCGCATCGTCCGTCCGGTCGAAGCGGCCTCGTTCCAAGCACCGCTCGTCGCGATCAACACGATCGGCGACGCACGTGACGACACGTCGCGCGTCGGCGAGCTGCGCAACGCGATGGGCTGGAAGACCGCCGACCTCATCGGGCGGCAGGACATCGGCGAGTGGGTGTGCGAGGCCCTGACCTACGAGCTCGAGCGCAGCGGCTACGAGGTTGTCGAAGGCCCCGAGTACGACGCCGTGCTCGAGATCAGCGGCTCGATAACGAAGGCGTTCACGATCGGCCAGACGGCCTACGACGGCGAGGTCATCCTCGAGCTCGAGCTGGCGCAGCCCGGACGCGAGCCCCTCGATGCCCGCTACTTCGGTCGCGCGACATCCCAGTCAAGCGTCGGCGTGACGGGCACGACGTGGGGCCAATCGCTGTCGCTCGCGTTGCGCGACGCGATGCGTGAGGTGATGGTCGACGTGAAGAAGATGGCTCCACGCCGCGGAGTCGTCGAGGGACGGTAGGGAGCGGCGTTCGATCGTCGAGGTGCACGTGCGCCGTTGCGGCAACAGGAGGCGCGATCTCTCGCATGAGGGAACTGCTTGCGCGTGAGGTTGACTCGAACCGTCTTCTGCATGTCATCGGCCGCCTCCTTCCGCGCTCAACGGCGAGATGTCGGACCATTCGCCTGGAGCGTACGGGAGAGTCTCGTAGACTGCGCGCCCATCGGGTTGGTTTCGATGGACGTGGGGGACCACGAGCGCCATGAGACACGAAGCCCGGGTCGTCGTTATCGGCGGAGGCGTGGCGGGGTGTAGTCTTCTCTATCACCTCACGCGGCTCGGCTGGACCGACGTGCTCCTCATCGAGAAGGACGAGCTCACGAGCGGCTCCACGTGGCACGCGGCGAGTCTCTGCACCCAGGTCAGCCCGAGCTACAACCTGATGAAGCTCCTCCAGTACAGCCTCGATCTGTACGGATCCCTCGAGGCAGAGACCGGACAGGCAGTGGACCTCCACCGCTGCGGGAGCCTCAGGCTCGCGAACTCGCAGGAGCGGCTCGACGAGTACGCGCACCGCAAGGGCATCGCGGACACACTGGGCGTCCCCTGGACCAGGCGAGCACGACCAGCGAGAATACGCTCGACCCCATCAGTGCCAGCGTCAGGACGATCGCCGTTACGACGATGGTGCCGGCCTTGTTGTATGTGTGCCTGGCTCCAGGGCGTGGCAGCAAGTCCTGCGTCAGAGCACCTGACCAACGACCGAATCGTGGTGCAGGCCGGAGACGACTGAGCTGCGCGAGGTACGAATTCGCCCCCGCCCTATGGACGGAGGCGAAGCAGCATCGGCCCGAAGGTTCCGTTCCCCTACTGGAACGTGATCGCGACGGCATCCGTGAAGTTCGAAGTGAGTCCGGGATTGTTGTCGCGGAACCACGCTTGGAAACGCCACGTGTCTCCAGCGAGGATCGATTGCTCGGGGAACGTCGGGATGTGGAGCGTGTCGACGGGGAGGCAGAACGCGCCCGCTACGCCCGAGCTCAGCACTTCGCCCGGCCGGTTGAAACGCCCGATGGTGCCCGCGAGGCAAATGAAGCCCTGGCTGCTCGGCGGCATAGCGTAGCCGGGGGTCTGGCCCGCGAGAAAGAAGCCAAACTGGTGCGTGGGCATCTGGTCGGCGAGCAGCGTGAGCGAGTGATCGGACGCGATGTCGCTGCCGATCGCGCTGATCTCGGCGGGCAGCCCCGAGGAGTTGAGGGCGGCAGGGCCACAATAGCTGACACCCAGCGCGCAGTTCGCGGCAGCGTCGTAGAGCGCGCCATGGATATCCCACGGGCCGCGGCTGTAGACGGCCATGGCGCGCCGGCGCGCGCCCCCGCCGCTGTATGAGGTCGTGACCTCGACTTGTAGATCGTCGAGGATGTTGTTCGACACCCTGACGCGGCTCTCGGACAGGCACAGATCCAAACAGCTCAGGCAATAGGTCGACATGTAGATCTCGTGGTCGGCCACCCGCTCCGAGAAGGCAAGCACGAAACACTCGCCGTCCGAGTCGATGCTCGGCAAGGTCTGGTCATCGAAGACATGGACGCCCTCGAGCACGGTCAAGTCGCGCGACAAGAGAGAGACCGCGCCGATCAGGACGTTCGCATGGATGTCTCGGTCGGGTCCCCAGTCCCGCTCGAAGACAACCATGTAGGGGCGCTCGCCACTGCCGTCCAGGATGCTCGACACGCTCGGCTCGGTGTCGTCGAAGCTCGTCGCATCGATCGGAAACGCAGGGTGGACGAGGGTACCGTTCCAAAGTACTTGCGCCCCCCAGATGTCCTGATCGCCACCGCCGTCACGCTCCCACACAATGGACCAAACGGACGTCTCAGAAGGTGTGGCGCCGGCGCTCTTGGAAATCGACGGGCGCTGATCGGACACGGCGTCGAAGGTCAACATCGTCGGAACATGCAGCGCTAGGCCCGTGGTGTCCACAAGCCGCATCTTGATGTCCTTGCGGCCGGACAGGTCGTCCTCCGTCCACACGACGCAGAAGTAGGCCGGTGTCCCGTCGAAGAAATCGCCGCCGACGTCTGGCTCCTCCTGGCTCACGAACTCGGTGCTGTCGATCCCTTGCACGACGCCAAGCGGTCCACCCAGCGCATCGATCGTGCGAACGACGACCGTCTTGAAGCCGCCGTTGTCCTGCTCGGCCACGACGAGGAACTTGTTCGCGAAGTTGTGACTCGCGACCTTGGGACGGGTCCAGTCCATGGGTCCCTGCTCGACGTAACCCTCGCGCATGAGCACGCCCGCTGCATCGAGCTGGCGATAGTAGATGTCTGTGTCCCCGAAGATACCGATCTCCTCGTAGACGACGAGGTAGCTGTCGGTCGTCTCGTCGTAGGCGACATCCGGATAGACCAGGGTGTCGGAAAAGTCGTCGATGACGATGGTCGAGACCAGAGGGTCCACGGTGACCGGGAATGTCGCCTCGGCGAGGAACGTCGCGGGCACTCGGATCTCGATCTCGTCGGCCGCCCAGGAGACCGGCGCGTCGCTCCGGCGCCCGTGCGCATCGAACACGACGGCTCGCCCATAGAGCACCTTTCCATGCTCGTTGGAGAATTCGAACCCGTCGGGTCTCCCGTTCCAGGCGAGCTCGCTCTCGACACCGATGCGTATGGACAAGTCCCCGGCGGGCAACGGAGTCCCGAAGACGAAGATCTGTTCCATCGCCTTGGGCTTCAGCGCGTAGCGCTCGATCAACGAGCCGCGGTCGAAGGAGACCTGGTCCGCGTCGCGCTCGGGCTTGGCGGCCGCGTTGAGCACCTGGAGCTCGCCGCCGACCGTCACGCTCTCGAGGGTGAAGTGCACGGGGAAAGGACGCGGCGCATTCGAGCCGAGCGCGGGGTAGAACGTGGCGCCCGAGGGATCGAAGCCCGCCTTGTAGTTCGCACCACGCGCCCAAATGGCGCCGTCTCCCGGAGCGTCGTAATGGACGCGAGCAGCCGCAGCGGACGGCGCGTCCAGCGCAAGGAGCACCGGCTCCGGCAGCTGCGCCCGTCGAGGGGGAACGATTGTCGAGCTCTGCGCGCGACTTGACGCCCCCACGTCTTGCGCCGCGCTGACAGAGGCGATCAACAGGAGGGAAGCGGGGATGAGCCAGGCCTGCTTGCCTGAACGAGTGGCTTCTATTCGTCGCATGGATGTTCTCCGATTCGAAGACGTGGAGTGAGGCGGATCGCACTCAGGGCGGCGACCGACGTGCCCTCACTCGGGTGATGTGTTCGAGAGACACAGGCCCGATCGGGCCAGCACCCGGACGCGCTCATTTCGAACTTCTCACGCTCGATCGGCGCCAAACGGCGTTTGCCTCCACGAGCCATCTCGTGGAGGCAAACGCCGTCGGCCATCTCATCACGCGCGACGACCGGTGAGCTCGCGAGCTCTTTACCTACAACAGGCGGGCCGGTCCGACATCACTCACTCCGTTCAACGTTCAGGGTCACGGTGTATGTGCCTGTTTCGTCGACCGGCCCATCGGACTTCAGCTGAACCCAGACCTTCGATGCGTCTTCCCGTTCCAGTCCCCCAACGATCACCGGAGAGCTGTTCCACGGACGGTCCACCGACACCGTCATGCGTGGCAACCCGTCGAAGGTGAAATCGGAGCCGTCCAGCCACACATCGTGGAACCGAACCTTCACCCAATTGTCTTGCTGGAGGACGACCGACGACGTGAGCGAGAAGCGATACGGACTGTTGACGCGAGACGACCCGTAGACGAGGCGAGCGGGCTTCGAGTGACGTTTGTCGGTGATCGCGAGCGGAACGCGCGGAACGTTCTTGTCGCGGAGCAGAACACGGCTGTTCGCCGCCCATGGAAACCCGCCCCATGTGATCAATCGCTCGCCGACGGACCAGATGTCGTTGACGCCCGGATTGCCCTGTTCTTCGTGTCCGATATAGATCGGAACCTCGTTCGAACCGGGAAGAGTCGCGAAGGCGCCGTGGGTGAGCGGCTGGAACCTCGCGGCTGACTGGTTTCCCATCGCGAGGAGATCGCCGGTGGCGCGGATGTCGCCGATGACGTGCAGCTGTGCATCGGGGGCGGTCGTCCCGATCCCGACATTGCGCGTTGCCGGGTCGACGTTGAGCTCCACGCTCATCGGAAAGAGGCTGCCAAGCGCCGGCTCCGACGATGCGTCAATGCACATCAGCGGCAGCGCCGCGTCCCAGATGGCCGGCACCCCGCAGATGGGGAACGGGTCGCTCGACGTGCCGGGGGCACCGTTCAGCCTCGCGCTACCGGCGGGTCGCAGCTCGCCCGGCCGTGGCTGAAGGTTCGTCGTGACGAACGTCCCCTGTCCCGCGTTGTGGTAGAGCACGTCGCCCGTTTCGGTCGTGATGTGCACGTCGAGCAGGTTGTCCCCGTCGAAGTCGAACCAGCGCGCGGCGAGCAAGGACCCTGCATCCCGCAGCCCGGCCTCGCGCGTGACGTCGAAAAACGTCCCCTCCCCGAGGTTGCGGTACAGCGCCGCGGGTCCCGCGCCGCCGACGAACAGGTCGGAGAACCCGTCGAGATCGAAATCGACCCACAGCGCGACGCGCGGCGACCCGATTTCCGACAGGCCGGCCGCGAGTGTCATGTCGTCGAACGTCCCATCTCCGGCATTGCGCAAGAGCCGCGCTCCGCCAGTTCCCGAGAGACAGAGATTGTCGAGCAGTTTGTCGTTGTCGTAGTCGGCCCAGATCAGCGTCGAGGACGCGGCGTCCTGCGCGATCTCATTGTCCGCCGGCGAAGTCTCGGCGCGGGTGAGTGCTGGCACGAACGCGGCGGGTAGGGCCAGGCTCGACGCACAAATGAGCAAACGAAGATGTGTCATGGCAATGGATTGTGATTGAGGTCTCAGGTTCGGCGATCGAACCTTCAAAGGCGAGGGGTGAGGCAGGTCGCGCGCGATGCGGCGATCGACATGCAACTCACTCCGGGTGATGTGTCTGTGAAGCACAGGCCCGATTCGGCCCTCACCCGGACACGCTCTTTTCGAACTCTCGTGATCGATCGGTGCGCGGTCGCGAGGGGCGCCCCTGACTCCTTGTCAGCGATCCGCGTTCAGGAAGAAGCGTTCCCGTTGCTCTGGAGTCAGTTGGCGGGGAGCGACTTCGCGCGCATGGTCGATGAGGGCTTGTGCTCCGTACAGCGCGAACAGCCGCGCGGTGTTGTCGTACGAGGCGGTGATGATGCGGCCGCCGTCGGGGCTGAACGCGGCCTGATTGACCGGGCCTTCGTGGCCGCGGAGGACGGCGATCTCACGCAGAGAGAAAGAGGCTCGGCAGAGCGCGGCTTCGGCTTCCCACACATACGGACGGTCTGGATCGGTCATTCTTCGGGGCAGGGCCTCGAGCCTAAGACGAGAATCGTAACCGAGGGTCCGTGAACCGGCCTGGAGCGCACGACGCTCGCGGGGGAGGCGACGTGGCAGGCGCCGCCCGCCGTGCAGTGGACGGCGGAAGCTGCATGACGCCTGGGATCACCCGCGCCGCCCGCTCGCGCGCGCGACCGTCACGCCGTCGACCCGGTAGTCCAGGTACCACACGTGCTCCGTGCCCTCATCGACGCGCGGAACGACGCCGACCGCGCGCAGGCGTCCCTCGGATTCGACGCGTAGCGGCAGCTCCTCGTACTCGAGCTTCTCGAGATCGAAGACGCCGAGGATCCAGCTCACCTCCCCCAGCGCCGGCGCGGGGGGGGGCTCGGGTCCGAGGTCGAAGAGCCAGTCCTCGCCGACGATGCGCGGCACGGGATCGCCAGCGAGCGCCGGCGGCCCGGGGGACGCCTGCGCGGACGAGATCAAGCTCAGGGCGCCAGTGAACCACACCGAGCGAACGCGGTCCGCGAACAGCCAGTCGAGGCTCTGCTCCAGGTCGAAGATCGCGACGGGGCCCGACGGGCTCTCGAGCCATGCGCCGGTGACCTCGTCGATGTTCGCAACGCCGGAGCTCGCGCTCCAGCGCACGACCGGTGCATCGGCGGTGCGCGCGCTGGGCAACCCGACGACGCGGATCGATCGTGCGCGCAGGGCCTCGAGCACGATGCCGCTCGGGGAGCGCCCGGTCTCGCGCCAAAGCATGCGTCCTTCGCTCGGTTCGGGCGCGGGCAGCTCGACCGCGATGGTGCCCTCGCCCGAGCCGGGCAGCGCGCCGGCCGGCACGAGTACGACCGCGCCGGCCGCGCGCCAGGCGGTGAACTCCGGCTCACGCACGAACGCGCGGAATGCGGCCAAGTCCGAGCCTCGCACGCGCCGCTGCGCCGCCTCCGGCGGTGCGTCGGCCGGCAGGAAGCTCGCCGCGAACAGGTACGGAAGAGCGGGCCGGATGACGTCGACTCCGGCGATCGCGTGCGGGGGATCGATCATCAGGAAGTCGCGATCCCATCCTCGGCGACGCGCCTCGTCGAAGACGCGCGTGCGCAGAGCCGCGAGGCCCTGTGAAGCCTCCTCGACCGGCACGGCGTTGCCGTGGGCCAGGAGCGCGTAGAAGAAGCCGATCGCCGCGGGCAGCGCCGAGCGGCGTGCGCCCGAGATCGCGGTCGACGAGATCCCGAAGCCGACCGCCATGACGAGCGCCGGCGCGAACAGCAGGTGCCCTCCCGTCAGGCTCTCGGGGAGGACGCGCAACGCGGGCTCGAGCCCCTCGGTCGCGGCGATCGACACGACCCAGCCGAGCAGAATCCGACCCCACATGCGTGGCGCCGCACGCGCCGCGACGAACCCGGGGTGCAGCGCGAGGAGGGCCGCGACCCCGGCGAAGACGTAGCCGATCGCTCCGATCCCGAACGTGTTGACGGGCAACATCAGGACACCGAGCTTCTCGACGCCGAGCGCGGCGGTCTCCGCGAGGCCCACGGGATGCCCGTCGACCGTTGGGCGCCACGGTGCGAAGGCGGCGGTCCCCTCCGGCGCGAACAAGATGCGTGCCCCCCACTCGAGCCCGACGCAGACGCCGAACACGACGAACGTCGTCAGCGCAGTGCGCGCGCGCACCATCCGCTTGCGGTGGCGTCTCGCCGAGACGTACTCCATCCCCGCGCACAAGAGCGGCAAGAAGATCGCCAGGCGCGAAGCCCCGCCGGCGACCATCGCGATGAGGCACGCACCGGCGACGTAGCCGTACTCCTCGTTCTGCCGTCCGCGCAGGAACAGCCGCAGCGACCACGCCCCCAGCGCCACGACGAGCAGGTCCCCGCGCGAGGCGATGCGCGCGACAGTCGAAACGCACAATGGATGCAGGAGGAACAAGACGGCCGCCGCAATGCCCGCGGCGCGCGCTTGGTCCTGCCCGAACCACGGCGCGAGTGAGCGCCGCAACGCGCCGGTCAAGCCGAGGGCCGCGAGGAATAGCAAGAGGAGCCCCTCGCCGCGCAACCAGCGAGCGGCGCCCAGGTCCATCTTGCCGTCGGGCGCGGCCAGGCGGCTCGACACGAGCAGCGAGAGCGTGGCGACCGGCCGCGGCTCGACCTGCGCGAGCGTGTACAGCTCGCCCACGGCCCCCGGCCACGTCCCGGCCCGCACGCGCTCACCCAGCTCGACCGCGGTCGCGAGGTCATCGCCGACGAACCCCGCCCGCAGGAGTGGCGCGTAGGAGTACACCGTGAATACCGCGACGAGGGCGATCACCCCCGCCCTGCGCAGCCGGTCGTGCATTCGAGAATTCTATGTTCCCGGCGCGGCGCATGTGCACAACAACGAGCCCATGCTCGAGACCTTTCGCCCCCTGATCGACGCTGGCGCGGAGCTCGATCTGTCCGACGCGAACGCCGCGACCGCGGAGCTCGTGAGGCGTTTCGACCCCACCGGGCACGAGGCCCAATCGCTCAACGCCGAGCTCCGCCAGCTCCTCGAGGAGGGCAAGATCGCGGCGAGCTGGCTGTGCGCTGGGGACGGGTGACCAAGGCGCTGCCCGAGAGCCGCGACCTCTCGATCGACGTCGTCCTGATGAACGGTCCGGGCCCGCGCCACCGCCATCCGAACGGCGAGGTGAACTACTGCGTCGGGCTCGAGAGTACCCCCACGTTCGACGGCGATCCGCCGGGCTGGGTCGTGAAGACGCCGGAGTCGAAGCACGTGCCCACGGTCGACGGAGGCACGATGCTGATCGTCTACCTCCTGCCTGGTGGGGCGATGGAGTTCCTCCAGTAGGGCGGAGCGCGCGCCGCGTGGCGAGGCACCTACGGCGCGCTGCGAATCCTCGCCTGACCGGACACGACTCGGATCGGGAACGTCTCACCCGTCGCGCTGCTGTAGGTCCCGGGCTGGAGCCAGATCGTGTCGCTCGGCATGCTGCCGACGGTCACCTCCAGTGCACGCGTCAGCGAACGCAGCGCGGCGATCGGGCTGGCGCCTGTATTGCCGTCGTCCCCGAGGACCGGGCTGAACTACTTGCCGCTCTTCAGGCCGTCGCCCTTCTTCGCGTCGGGCTTGCGCTCCAGCTTCGTCTCCTTCGCCGGGGTCAGTTTCGCGACGTACTTCGCGGGCTCCTTGTGGAACCCCTTCACGCAGCCCCTGCAGCACAGGCGCACGAGCTGGGTGCCGTACAACACATCGACCGGCTCGCCCATCGAGCCGAGCGCTTCGCCCGAGACCAAGCACTCCTTCATCGTGTACTTGGGCGTCAGCTTGGCGATGTACGCCCGGTCGAGGTCGGCCATCGACTTCTTCGGGTCCTTCTCGAACCCCTTGACGCAGCCCTTGCAGCAGAAGCGCACGAGGCGCGTGCCGTGGACGTACTCGATCGGGTCGCCCATCGAGCCCAGCTTTTCGCCGCTGATCGCGCAGACGTCCATCGGGTAGTCGGCCTTCTGTGCGCGGACGACGCCCTCGTCGATCTTCGCGATCGCCCCGGTCGCATCCTTGCCCAGCGGCTTGACGCAGCCCTTGCAGCACAAGCGGATCAGGCGCTGGTCGACGACGACGTCGATCGGGTCGCCCATCGATCCGAGCTTCTCACCGCTCACCGGGCACGTCGTGAGCGGATAGGACGGAAGCTGCATCGCGATGATGGCGTCGTCGTCGAGGACCGTCTCGATCGCATCTTTCGGAGCGGCGGCGTCCTGGGGTTTCTTGCCGACGTCCTGGGGACCCGAGACGAGCAGGAGGGAAGCGAGCAGAGTGAGGGTGAGGTTCATGGAACTGGTTTCCGTCAGGGTTCTCGCGGCCCGAGCGGATTGGGCCACTGAATCGATCGAACCGCGGGCGTCGATCGGTCGGACAGGGTACTACAAGAGGCTGGCGGGCAGGCTACCGGCGCAACTCGGGCCGGCGCAGGTACAGCTCGCGCCCCCCTTCCGGGGCATGCTTGCGGTAACCGAACAGGCGCAGAGCCCAGCTGACCGCGGGCGCGATGTCGCCGTCGGCCAACAGTGCGTGCCGGCGGCGCGGATGCGGGCTCAAGCCCGGGAGGTTGCCGAGCAGCGCTTCCGTGCCGCTCGAACGCGCCCACGCCGAGAAGCGCAGCCAACTGCGCGACGCCTCGCGGCAGAGGAAGAATCCGTCCTCGCCCTGGCCCTGGTAGAGCGGCATCAGCACGTAGCCGGACCAGGGCGCCGTCACGTTGCCGCGCACGTCGTTCGCCAGCACCTCGCCGGCGACGACCTCCTGAAAGTTCGCGTACCCGCCGCGCATCTTGAAGCCGTCGCCGTCCTCGAGATGATGGCCGTGTAGGACTTCGACGATGCCGGGCAGCCCGCGCCCGACACGCTTGAGCCGCCGGTAACCCGCATCGATCTCGGGTGCGGCATCCGGTGCGAGCCCCCCGCCAGCGACGAGCGTCAACCAGATCGCGGCTTGGTGGTGATCGACCGTCGCCGGGTCGTCGTGGGCGCCTCCCTCGACGACGACGGCGATGCTGCCGTGGTCGGCGAACCACGAGAGCAGGGGCCCCTCGATGCGTTCCTCGAGTCCCATGATCACGGGAATCGGCAGGTAGCGAGCGATCGCCCGGTTCTGGAGCGTGTCGGCGAGGATCGTGAACGGCGCGCCCTGCGCCGAGGTCGAGTGCAGGTCGAGGAAGATCGGTGGACCCGCTGCGGCCGCGAGCTCAGCTTCCAGCACGCCCAGAATGTCGACGAGCTCAGCATCTTCCGCAGCTTCGAGCTGGCCGTGGGTCAAGGCGCGCTCGATGCGCTCGGACGTCCAGCAGCGGTTCAGGTCGAGGTCGATGAACCGCCGTCCTTCGGCCAGCGCGCGGCGGTTCCCGGACAGCGCAACGACGCGTCCGGCGAGCGGCAGCTTGCGGCGCGCGAGCTCGGCGACGACACGCTGGGCCGCCTCGACGCCCGCCGGCTCGTTGCCGTGCAAGCCACCGATGACGATGAACAGCGGCCCCGGACGGCCCGCGTCGTAGCGGCCGAGAATGCGGGGCGGCGCGGGTTGACTGGAGCTGGACTTCATCGCTGGTACGGAATCCGCTCAGGCTATCGATCTAGATGCCCGTCCGCCATCCACTCGCGCCCTCTTCCAGCCCCAACGCATGACACGTGAGACAGGTTTGTCTCATCCCCGAGCCCCGTCGTCGCCGAGGGCATCCTCGAGCAGCTTGGCGGCGGCGTCGAGGAAGTCGTGCTCCGTCACGATCCCGACGAGGCGCCCGTCCCGGACGACGGGAAGGCACCCGACCTTGTGCTTACGCATGGTCTGAATCGCCTCGAGCGTCGACTGCGACGGCTCGACCGTCACCGGGTTGCTGCGCATCACCTCGCGCACGGCGATCGGCTTCCCGTCCGCGCGCCCGGTACCGCGCGCGACCAGGCGCAGGAGGCCACGCTGGGACAGGAGCCCCACGAGCCGGCCCTGATCGTCCTCGACGGGCACGCGCCGGATGTGCTCCCAGGTCATCAGGTTCGCCGCGAGATCAATGACGTCCTCGGGGTGCAGGGTGAACACGTCACGGGTCATGATCTGGCCGACCGACCGGAAGCTCGCGAGCCGATCGTCGCGCGCACCGAGCTCCGCGAGCGACCACGTGTGGACGGGCTTCTCGTCGATTTGCTGCTCGTGCATCGACGAGGTGAGCGCGAGGTGGCGCTCCTCCGTGCTGCCGCGCGAGCCCATCGCCGTCAACGAGTCGAAGGCCCACTGCGCACCGGTGCGCTGACTGCTGACTCGCTCCTCGAGCAGGCCGAGGTACGTGTCGATGTCCGAACGCGGGACCTCTTTCTCCGCCAGGCCCTCGCGCGCCATCGGCAGGAGCTGCTTGAGGATCAGATCGCGCGCGGTCGACTCGCGCCCCTCGAGCCAGCGGAACTGGGCCGATAGCCCGTAGCGCGCGGCGGCGACGAAGTTGCCCTTGGCGTGGTCGAAGTCCATCACTTGCGTGATGTCCGTGTGCTCTTCTCCAAGCGCGATCATCAGTCCGAAGAAGAACGCCGCGTTCGCCATCTCGTCGCGCACCGTCGGCCCGGCCGGCAGCACGCGGTTCTCGATGCGCAGGTGCGCCTGGCCGTTCTGCACGCCGTAGCACGGCCGGTTCCACCGGTACACCGTGCCGTTGTGCAGACACAGCGCCTTCAGCTGCGGGGCCTCGCCGCGCTCGAGCACCTCGAGCGAGGGGTCGCCGAGGTCGGTCGACAAGAGGACCCGGAAGCGCGCGACGTCCTCGCGGAAGATCTCGAGCACACCCTCCGTCAGCCAGCGCTCGCCGAACGTGACGCGTTGGCGCTGACCGCGCTGGACCTGCGTCGCGTTGCGCACGTCGAGCGACTGCTGGAAGAGCGCGACGCGCGTCTCGTGCCACAGCCGGTGCTGAAGGAGAACGGGCGAGTTCGCTCCCGCCGCAAGCACCGGTCCCGTCACGGCCTGCGCCAGGTTGTAGAGCTTCGCGAACTCCTCCGCCCCCACCTGGAAGTGCAGCTGGAAGCTGGTGTTGCACGACTCCATCATCACGTTGTCGTGCACCGCGTGGAGCTCGTCGAGCCCCTTGATCATCGTCTGGAACCGCCCGCCGCGCAGCTGCGTCATCACGTCGTTCATGACGTGGAAACGCGGGATCGAGACCATGTTCTCCAGCCCGAGGTCGGCCTGGTGCAGCGTCGGCAGAATGCCGCACAGGAGCACGCGGATGCCGCGCTCGTTCGCTTTCGCGCGCGCGCCGCGCACGAGCGTGTCGAGCTCTTGCTCCATGCGCGACAAACAGTCGCCGTGCAGCCGCTGCGGCGAGGCGTTCGCCTCGAGGTTGAAGCGGGCGAGCTCGGGCGTGTAGTTACCGCCGTCGAGCGCCTTCAGCACCTCCTCGGCACGCGGGCTCGGCGCCCATCTCTCGTCGACGAGAAACATCTCCTGCTCGGCACCGATCCGGCGTACGCCGGATTCGATCATGCCGCTGTCGATCATCTGCTCGAGCGCGCGGACGTCCTCGAGCAAGGCGCACATGAACTGGCGCCGCTCCTCGTCGACCGTGGCTTTGACGTCGTGCTCACCCATCGTGTCGCTGGCGGGGGGAGAATCCAGGGGGGGCTTCGAAGCCTCTTGCTTGCTGCACGAAGACCACGGTAGCAGACCAGGGGCCGTCGAGCCCGGAATGGTCCACCAGGGCCAGCGGCAAAGAACACCCGAGCGAGACCAACGACGGTGGGAAGCAGACGTACTCGGAGTCGAACGAAGTCCCCGCTCCGGATCGGCTCCGCGACGGGTAGGATCCGAGGTCCCCGCCACCGGGCCAACGCTCTCCAGCACTGGGCGCGGCCGCCCGGGCCACCTGGGCCGCCCCTCTGGGCCGCTTTTCTGGGCGCCTTCCGCGCGCCTCTCCGCTCTCCAGCACGATCGTGAAACCTCTCAGCCCCAAGCCCCACCTGCGCCCGCTCACGTGCGGAGTCCTCCTCCTCGCACTGGCGGCGTGCTCCGATTCCGAGCAGCCGTCGCCTGAATCACAGGGCGCTGCAAACGCCTTGGACCCCTCGCTCGAGATCCCCGACCCCGACGACCCGGTCACGAACGTCGAGGTCGTCGAGGAGCGGTCGGAAGAGGTCGCGAACCGGCTCTTGACCTTCTCGGACAAGCTGCGCCGGCGCGACTTCACCGCGGCCGCGGAATGGTTGTCCGAGTCCTTTCACGGACACGCCTTCGCTCCGCTCGAAGTCGCCGAGGAGCGCGTCGACCACCTCGGCCTGCGCCACGTTCGGTACGACGTCGAGACGCGCACGGTCACGCCCGGCGCCGGCTTTCTCGCCAGCCTCGCGGACGCCATCGGGCCTTGGAGCGCCGTCGAGTCGGCGCTGTGGAAAGTCAAGGGCGCCGAGTTCCAGAAGGGACGCCGTGCGCGCTGGGGCAAGATCAAGCTGTACGTGCACATGACCGGGATCAGCGCCGAGGGCGATCGCACCTCGCTCGCGGGCTGGGGCTACGCGCGGGTCGAGAAGGAGTCCGGCGCCTGGATGCTGACGCGCTTCCAGCTGACTTCGCTCGACCAGTCGTCGCGTCCGGGAACCGTGTTCACCGACGTGTCGGCGGCCGCGGGCGTCGGGCACGTCGGCGGACGCTTCGGCCGCGGCGAGGGCAACGACAGCTACGCCTGGAACGGAGCGGCCTCGGCCGACGTCGACGGCGACGGATTCTGGGACGTCTTCCTGCCCAGCGACGGCCGCAACTTCCTCTACATGGGGCGCGCCGACGGGCGCTTCGACGAGCAGGCGCGCGAGCGCGGCGTCCTCGCGCCCGACGCCGGCACCGGCGCCGTGTTCTTCGACTTCGACAACGACGGTGATCAGGACCTCGCGGTCGGACAGATCGGCTGGCGCGCGGCCGACGGCAAGCTCGAGGGCCGCACGCCGCTGCTCTACGTCAACGACGGCAAGGGGAGCTTCACCGAGAACGGCGCGGCGCTCGGGCTCAGCGAGCCGTTCGTCGCCTACTCGCTGACGGTACTGGACTACGACGCGGACGGGTTCCTGGACCTGTTCCTGTGCAGCTACGGCCGGATCGAGGCCGAGCACAACAACTCCTGGATCCAGGCCACGAACGGCTCGCCCAACGCGCTCTTGCGCAACGAGGACGGCAAGCGCTTCGTCGACGTCGCGGAGCAAGCGGGCGTGCGCGGCACGAGCTGGAGCTACGCCGCCGCCGCGGCCGACATCGACCGCGATGGCGACGTCGACCTCTACGTCGCCAACGACTACGGCGACAACGAGCTGTTCCTGGGCTCCCCGGAAGGTCGCTTCACCGAGGCTGCCGCGTCGCTCGGCGTCGTCGATCACGGCAACGGCATGGGCGTCGCGTGGGGTGACCTGAGCAACGACGGCCGCGTCGACCTCTACGTGTCGAACATGTCGTCCACCGCGGGCAACCGCATCCTCGGGCGCCTCGACGCGGACATCGGCGGCGAGACGTTCAAGCAGCTCAAGAAGCTCGCGGCCGGCAACTCGATCTTCCTCGCGAACGAGAAGGGCGGCTTCGAGGTCCTCCCCTCGTCCGCCGGCGGGATCAACGCGAGTTGGGCGTGGTCCGTCGCTCTCGCCGACTTCGACCTCGACGGGCGGCTCGACGCCTTCTGCACGAATGGCTTCGTCACGGGGGACCAACCCTTCGACACGTGAAGCACCTACTGGCGCCACGTGGTGGCGTCCTCTGCGCAGAAATCGCAAACGGAGAAGTTCACGGCGCAGGAGGTCGGCGAAACCGACTACCTGCACCACCACCGCGCCCAGCTGTTCAAGGACGGCTTCTCGTTCAGCGGCAACGAGCGCGACAAGCTGTGGTTCAACCGCGGCGACGGCACGTTCTGTGACGTGTCCGACCTCTCGGGCAGCGACTCGCCCAACGACGGGCGCGCCGTGCTCGCGACCGACTTCGACGACGACGGCGACGTCGACCTGTTCGTGCACGAGCTGCAGCGCGAGCGCCACGCCCTTTATCGCAACGACCTCAACCAGAGGTACGGCGGCTTTCTCAAGCTGCGCTTGAAAGCGACCAAGAGCCAGTGGGAGGCGATCGGCGCCACCGTGGTCGTGCACACGCCCGCCGGCCCCGTCGCGCAGGTCACCTCGCGCGGCGCCGGCTTCTCCTCGTGCCAGGCCCCGGAGCTCGTGTTCGGCCTCGCCGACGCCGAGGACGCCAAGGTCGAGGTCCACTGGCCGAGCGGCGCGTCGGAGACCTTCGGCCCGCTCGCCCGCGGCGGTCGCTTCCTCCTGGAGGAGGCCAGCGGCGAGGCCCAGCCGATCGCGGGCAAGCCGCGCAGGCTCCCGGACCCGCTCCCGAAGGGCCTGCGCCTCGGCATCGGCGAGAAAGTGCCCCCTTTCCTCGCCTTCGACGCCGGCTCGGAAGCGCGCCGCGTCGACCTGGCCGAGCTGTCGGGCGGCAAGCCGGTGTACCTGAATTTCTGGGCCAAGTACTGCGGCCCGTGCGTCCAGGAGCTGCCTTATCTGGAGCAGCTCGACGAAGCGGGCGAGGTGCGCGTCGTCGCGGTCTGCATGGATGCCCCCAACGACCTCGAGCTCGCGGCCGAGGTGTTCCGGGGCCGCGGGGCGGACTTCCCCAACTACTACCTCGGAGCGGAGGCGTCGGACACGGTCCAGGGCGTCGCATTACAAACGATCGTGGATTTGGAGCGGCTGCCGATCCCGACGACGCTCGTGCTCGACGGGGAGGGCAAGATCGTCCAGATCGTGCGTGGGCCGGTGGAGAAGGCCCTTCAGAAGGACGGCGAGTAGCGGGGGGCGCGGAATCCGCGACCCGAAGGAACCCCCATCCGCGCCTCTCCGTCCAACCGGCGGGCCCGTAGTCGTGTGTCGCAGCGCTACGGAGTAGGCTACCGCGCGCTCTCCCGTCCCGACGGCAGCGGGTCGACTCTCCACCTCCATCCACCAGGCACGATGAAGCTCGGAATCTTCCTGATCACCGCAGCGTCCCTCCTTCAGATCCCCTCGTCCGCCACGCGGGTCCGCACCGCCGCGCGCATCGCTTGGCAGCCCTCCTACGAGGCCGCCGAGAAGCTCGCGCTGGCCGACGACAAGGTCATCTTCGTTGCCGTCAACATGGACGGCGAACGGGCGAACGACCGGATCGCGAACGAGACGTACAAGAACAAGCGCATCGTCAAGCTCTCGAGTTCGACGGTCAACCTCGTCGGTTCGATCTTCGACCACAAGAGCGGGTCGAACCCGTGCCCACGCCTCGGCGGCGTGACGTGCGAGCAGCACCGCGAGGTCGAGGCGACTCTGCGCAAGACGCACCTAGCGGGCGGAGGCGAGATCATCTCGCCCCAGCATTTCTTCCTGAAGCCCGACGGAACCGTGATTCTGTCCGTGCCGTACGCGCTCACCGACGCCGAGCTCGAGTGGTGCTTCGCGACCGCGATCCGCACGCTCGAGCCCGAGTTCGAGTGGGAGCTCCACGAGGAGGCGCGCCCGCCCAAGCGGCTCGTCATGGCCGGCTTCACGCCCGAGGAGAACGCTGGACCGGCCCCGCCCACGCGCGCGGAGACGCTCGAGCTCGTCGACCGGCTCAAGCGCAACGTCGTCGACAAGCGTGGTCCCGCCGTGAACCGCGTGATGACGGCGGACGAGGAGGAGGCGATCGACTTCATGAAGGCGCTGATGCGCAAGGGCGCGGGCGCGGGGCCGGGCAAGGACATCCGGCCGACTCTGATCCACAACATGGGCGTCTACTCGCCGCCCAGCTATTGGGTCGTGATGGCCGACTACGCGACGAGCGACGACGACCGGCTACGGCGGGAGTCGATCGCGGCCCTGGAGCAGCTCGGTTCCCCCGACTCGGTCAAGGGCCTACGCAGCGCCCTCGCCAAGGCCAAGGATCCAGCGATCGAAGCCGACCTCATTCGCGCACTCGCGAGCGCCGGCGCCACGGACAAGCGCACGCACAAGGCGGTCGTCAAGCTGGCGACCAAGGACAAGGACGTCACCGTGCGCGTCGGCGCAGTCCTTGGCCTCGGACACCTCACCCAAAGCGACGACGTGCGCGAGCTGCTCACGGGCCTCTTGAAGGACGGCGAAGAAACGGTACGCATCGCCGCCGTCTGCGCCATCGGCATGACGCGCGACGCGAGCTGGAAGGACGTGCTCGTCGACTACTCCGTCGACGCCAAGGAGCCCGCCCTACAGAAGGCCGTCCGCGGCGCTCTCGAGGCGTTCGACGCGGGGCATCTGCGGCCTCTGGCTGATCCTGTGATGCGTGTTGCCGGCGACCGCGTTCGTCGTGAGCGATTCTTTGGAAAGGGCAAGGTCCCGAAGTAGTCGCCCTCTTCAATGCCGAGCGGCCTCGGCCTCCGGATCGAGCAAGCAACGGGGCCATCCCGCTGTTGCCGTCACCGTCAGCGACAAGACGGCAGTCTTACCCTCTGGGGGCAAGGTGTGACGAGCCGACGCTGACGGTGACGGTGAGAGCGGGATGGGCCCGTTCCTTGCTCGATCCGGAGACCGAGGCCGCTCGGCGTTGACGATACGCCGCCCCTCGTATTCGTCGATCGCGCCATTCACAACGCCCCCCCCACCCTTCGCTTCCACCCCTCACCCCGCCCCCCCTCCGCGGGCTACACTGCAAAAATGGACGCCCCGCGCAAGGATCCGCACTCATGGCGGAGCATCGAGGGCTGGCTGCGTTCACCGCTGCGGCTCACCCTGCTGCTCGTGGCTCTGGTCGCTCTGATCGCCAGCACGCGCGCATACCAGGTCCAAGAGCTCCGCGAAGCGATGGGGTTCGAGGATCTCGCTCGGCGCGTCTTCGCTTTCCACGCGGCCCTGTGGAGCACCTGGGCCGCCGCGAGCATCGCGTTCGTCGCGCTCGCGACGTGGCTGCTGCGGCGCACGAACGCCTGGGCCTTCCTCCTCGTCCAGCTCCCGCTTTCGGTCGGCGTCGCGTGGTGCGCCGTGCAATACCAGCCGATCCTGTACGACAAGGTCTACGACGGCGCCCGATCGCGCTCAGGGCGGTACGACGTCGGACCCCGGTCCATCGCCGACGACTTCGACGACCGGCGCGGTGGCCGGCGCCGCGGTACCGACGAGCGCCCACCCGCGGGCGAACCCGACCGTCGCGGCCGCGGCGGGCGACCGGGGCGCAGCGGCCGGCCACGGCCGGACCCAGAGCGTTTCGAGCTGTTGCGCCTGCCGCGCGAGATGGCCCTGTACTGGGTCATCCTCGGGATCGGCGCCGGGCTGCAGTCGTTCCTGCGTACGCGCTCCCAGGAACGGGCGGCGACCGAGCTCGAGCTGCGCACCGCGCGACTGCGCGGCGAGCTCGCGGCGGCCCAGGTCGACAGCTTGCGCGCCCAGCTGCACCCGCACTTCCTGTTCAACGCTCTGCACACGGTCGGCGGACTCGTGCGCGCGGGCGAGGAGCGCCAGGCCCTCGAGACGATCTCCGGTCTGGGACACCTGCTGCGCACGACGCTCGACAAGGGCGAGGCGCAAGAGGTCACGGTGACCGAGGAGCTGGAGGTCACCGAGAGCTACCTCGCGATCGAGCGCATCCGCTTCGGCGACCGCTTGGCGGTGACGATCGAACGCGACCCCGCCGCTAGCGCCGCGCTCCTACCAGCGATGCTACTCCTGCCCTTGGTCGAGAATGCGGTGCGCTACGGCGTCGAGCCGCGCGCGGAGGGCGGGAGCGTCCTGGTGCGCGTCGTGCGCGTCGGCGAGCGCCTCGTCATCGACGTCTCCGACGACGGCCCCGGCTTTCCAGACGAGGTCCTGTACGCGATCCGCGACGGCGCTCTCAACGGCGACCCCGACGAGCGCAAGCACATCGGTCTCGCCAACACACGCGACCGCATGCGTGCCCTGTACGGGGACGCCCAGGTCTTCGAGATCGATTCGGGCGACGACGGCGCACGCGTCCACATCGAACTCCCGTTCTCGACGGGCCGGCGGACGGAGATCCGAAACGATGCCGAGTGAACGTAAGAACCTGCGCGCCGTGCTGGCCGACGACGAGCCGCTGGCGCGTCGCGTCCTGGCCAAGCTGATCGGCGAGGATCCCGAGATCGAGCTGCTCGCGCAGTGCGCGAACGGCGACGAGGCGGTCGCGGCCGTGCGCGAGCACAGGCCCGACCTGCTCCTGCTCGACGTCCAGATGCCGGGCAAGACCGGCTTCGACGTGCTCGGGGAGCTCGAACCGACCGAGCGTCCGGTCGTCGTGTTCGTCACCGCCTTCGACCAGTATGCGCTGGACGCGTTCGACGTCCACGCGGTCGACTACGTGTTGAAGCCGTTCGACGACGCCCGCTTCGCGCAGGCTCTGGAACGCGCCAAGCAGCGCGCGCGCGTCGACCGCGTGCTCGCCGCCCACGAGCTCGATGAACTCCTGACGGCGCTCGCACCGCGCGACCCGTCCGCCAGTCCGCTCGAGCGCATCACGATTCGTCGCGAGGGACGCGTCGAGATCATCGACACCAACGACGTCGTCTGGATCGAAGCCGCCGACCAGTACGTGATGATCCACACCGCCGAAAGCCAGCAGCTGATGCGCGAGTCGATGTCGCACCTCGAGCGACGGCTCGATCCGGAGCGCTTCCTGCGTATCCACCGCTCCGCGATCGTCTCGCTCAACCACCTCAAGGCGCTGGACCGGGCCAGCGGCTCGTCACGCGTCCTGCTGACGAACGGCGCCTGGATTCCAGTCAGCCGGGCTCGCCTGAGCGAGTTGAAGCGCCGGCTCGGGTAGTCCTTCGCGCCGTTCCCAACCCCGCCGCCTCCACTGACTCCAGACCACGCTCTCTACGCCTGGAAAGGGGTTACAGTGCCGACTCATCGAGGGCGCAATGCCCCAGGAGGACCCGATGAAACGCCACTTGCTACCCGCCGCTCTGCTGCTCGCCCTTCCGGCGCACGACCTGTCGACGGACTACACCAAGACCCGCACGCTCCGCGTCGAGTCGACGATGGAAGTCGAGATGGAAGTGACCGATTTCTCGATGACCCTCAACGGCGAGCCCCGCGAGGGTCGCGGCGGAGGCATGACGACGAAGACGACGAACCAGTCGGTCCACCTCGACACGTTCCTCGCGCACGCGGACGGTGCTCCGACCCACGTCAAGCGCTCGTTCGAATCGCTCGCCGGCGCGACCGAGATGAGCTTCGGCGAAGACGGTCGCACGATCGAGATGGACAGCCCCCTCGACGGCTCGACCCTCGAGCTCAAGGTCGACGACGACGGCGACCTCAAGATCAGCGCGATCGAAGGCAGTCCCGACGACGAGCTGCTCGAGGGCCACGAGCCGACGCTCGACCTCGACGGGCTCCTGCCCGAGGGCGAAGTCGAAGTCGGCGCGCAGTGGGAAGTCGAAGGTGACGCGATCGCGCGCGCCCTCGGACTGAAGCTCGAGCGTGTCCTGTTCCGCCCCGCCCCGCGCGAAGACGACGGCGAAGGCCAGCGCGGACGCGGTCGTGGCAGGGGCATGCGCGGGTTCGCGCCTGCCATCGGGCGCCTGCTCGGCGCGGCCGAGTGGGAGAGTGAGCTCAAGGTCACGGCCGACGACGAGGACGTCGACGGCGTCACGTGCGCGGTGATCGAGGTCGAGCTCGAGGCTTCCGGCGAGCTTCCGGAGCGCGAACGCCAGGGCGGGCGGCGCCGGGACGACGATCGCTTCCGCCTCGCGGCCGACGCCGTCGAGGGCCTCGTCGAAGGCACCTTCGAGGTGACGCTCGAGGGCAAGCTGCTGGTGGCCGTCGAGGGTCGCTACCCGGTCTCGCTGGAACTCGAGGGCACGATGACGACCGAGGAACACAGCGAGAGCTCTCGCGGCGACCGGACGGTGGTGCGCGACATCTCGCGCGAGTACACGATCCAGCGCAACATTCAGATCCAGGAAGAAGAGTAGCCATGCAGACATCCGTTATCGTTGCCCTCGTCGCCGGCCTCGCCGGCGGGGCCGTCGGCGCCGGAGTCTCCGGCCTCGTTTTCACTCCCTCGTCCGGCACGACCACGGACACGGCGTCCGCCGTCGCACCGGAAGTGCCCGTCGGCGACATCGTCGATCAGCTCGCCGCGCTGCGCGAGTCGAACGCTGCGCTGCAGCGGCGGCTCGACATGCTGGAGATGACGCCGCGCACGAACGCCGACGCGCGCTCGGCGATCGAAGCCCCCGAGGCGGTCGAAGTCGAGCAGGAGCTCAAGCAGCTCGTCGCGACGCTCAAGGACCCCAGCAAGCCGATCCCCGGCTTCGAGAACCACGTCCGTCAGGCGATGGAGTCGATCGAGGAACAGGAGCGGCAGGAGCGCGAGGCCAAGCGCGCCGAGGAGCGCGAGAAGCGCCTCGAGGACCGTCTCGCAGGCCTGACGTCCGAGCTGGGGCTGGACAAGTTCCAGGTCGGTGAGATGCGCCGGGTCCTGGGCGAGGAGGGCGCGCGACGCGACACCTTCTTGACGAAGATGCGCGAGGATGGCCAGCGCCCGAATCGAGAGGCGTGGGGCGAGCTGCGCGAGCAGACCCAGACGGAACTTGGGAAGGTTCTGACCCCTACGCAGCTCGAGACCTACAATGAGTCGAACAGCGACCGCTGGGGCCGCGGCGGTCGTGGCGGCGGTGGCCGCCGCGGTGGCGACTGAAACGAGAACAAGCTAGTGGTGTGATTCACTCTTATGGGGCCTATCGATCGGCCCGTACGGGCCGATCGAT
>JAAELL010000033.1 GCA_024226735.1 bacterium
CCGTACCCGCCCGCTGCTGCGTTGCGCCTCCTCCGAGACTTGCAGCGAAGTCGCGTCGTCGCTGCGCCTTGCAGCGAACGCGTACGCACCGACCAAAATGCCGCACAAGAGTGAATCACACCACTAGCTGGCTGTCGGCCACTCGCCCAGCCCCTGCGCACTGCTGGCGTGTCGGTGCTCGCGCTGGACTTGCGCGGACACGGCACGAGCGCTCCGGAGCTCGCGCCGCGGGTTCAGGCGCGTGACTCGGTGCTCTTCAACGCCATGCACGCCGACGTCGCGGGCGCGTTCGAGTCCCTGACGAGCGTCGGTGCGGACACGACGCGCGTCGCGCTCGCCGGCGCTTCGGTCGGGTGCAGCGTCGCGATCGACAGCGCGGGCCGCATGCCCGACGCCTTCCGCTCCGTCTGCGTCATGACGCCGGGAGCGAGCTACCTCGGGGTCGACACGATCGAAGACATCGGCGATTGGCCGGGCCTGCCGACCCTCGTGCTGACCTCGAACGAGGAGAGGGAGAAGGTCGAACCCGTCGCGGACGCCCTGAAGGAGAAGGCGCCCGAGACTACGCAGTACCGGGTCGTCGATGGCACGCGCATCCACGGGACGCGCATGTTCGGCAAGGTCGACGGGATCGAGGACGCGATCGTGTCGTTCTTCCGCGAGACGCTCGTGACGCCGGACCTCACGGTGCCCCACTTCGCCGCGGACGACGAGCGCGAGAACACCACCGGGTCCGTGCGGCCGACGCGCCACATCTGGCGCACGCTGCCCGCGAAGGGCGATGCGCCCGCCCCGCGCTTCGACGTCGCCTTCGAGCTCGCGGGCGTCAAGCTGCTGTACGCGTGGGACACCGAGGCGAAGACGGCGACGAGCAAGGCACACAAGGGGCTCGAGGGCGAGGCCCCGGCGGGGCGGGCCGGCTCTCGCTCGCGTTCCTACCGGACGAGTCCGACGGGCGTGCGCGTGCGGCGTTCCTGCCCTCCGGCGGCGCGCCGTTCCGCGTTCGACTGATCGCTCAGCCGAAGCAGTAGAGGCCACTCAGCCGGACGGCTCGCGGCCAGGACGCACCCGCGGCCACACGACCTCCTTGAAGAGGATGCGCGTGCAGGCCGCGAGCGGGATCGCGACCAGCAGGCCGAAGATCCCGAGCAAGATGCCGCCGGCGATCGACGAGAACAGAATCGTCGGCGTGTCGAGCCCGGTCGCCTTGCCCTGGATCATGGGCGTCAAGACGTAGTCGTCGAGCGCCTGCGCGATCTGGTACCAAACGAGCGGCGCGACGATCACCCACCACAGCTCGCCGCGAAAGCCCGCCAGGTCCTGCAGCCCGAGCAGGACCATGATCACGGGCACGGCCGCCAGCGCGGCGTAGGGAACGATCGTCACGAGCGAGAGGGCCGGGCCGATGATCAGCGGAGCCGGGACGCCGATCAGCGCGAAACCGATCGTGTAGAAGACGCCTAGGACGACCGCAACCGTCAGTCGACCGCGCACGAAGCCGTTCACCGCGCGGTCCATCTGACCGAGGATGTCGAGAACTCGCTCGCGGTTCGACTTCGGGACGAGCCCGCGCGTGGCGATCACCAGATCCGGCCAGCCCGTCGACCAGTAGAAGAAGAAGAACGCCGTCAGGAACGCGCCGAAGACGAGTGCTCCGAGCGAGCCCAGGGTCGTCAGCGTCGCGATCAGT
This sequence comes from bacterium, assembly GCA_024226735.1. Taxonomy (GTDB): domain Bacteria; phylum Planctomycetota; class UBA1135; order UBA1135; genus JAAELL01. The sequence continues at coordinate 1,691 of JAAELL010000033.1, forward strand.
GCGCCGTGTCCCGTCCCGATCGCTGCGGCCGCGATCTCCTCGCCGTTCGACTTCACCCAGGCGAGGACAGACTCGGCCGCACGCCGCTGAGCCACCTTGTCGACGCCGAACGTCTCGAGCCAGCGGTGCTCCCCCCGTGCCGCGGGGTCACGCAACTCGACGATGAACTCGCGTGCATCGCGCCAGACGCCGTCGCCCAGCGCGGCGCGCAGCTCCTGGTCGTCCGGACGCGCGACGCTCTCGATCACGGTGCCGGCGCGCTGCGCGACGTCACCCGCGAAGTCGATGCCCTGCAGCAGCCCGAAGCCCAGCGCGACGCACACGGGGACGACGACGCCGATCGCCCCGACCGCCACGATGCCGGAGACCGCCATGACGCGACCGACGCGCGGGATGCGCACCATCCTGCGCACGAGCGGCTCGAAGAGATACGCGAACAGGAGGGAGAGCAGGAGCGGGACCGTCACGAGACTCAAGCGCTCGCCGAGTAGCAAGAGCGAGACCAGCAGGACGAACCCGAGAACGTCTCGGACCGGTTGGATCTGCCACAGATGACGATCGGACCAATGCGGCTTGGCCTCTGACTTGCTGTCCTCCGCCATGTCTCGATCCTCACGCCTGGAGCTGCGCAGCTCAAGCAAAAGCCAGCAGCGCGTGGTGAAACTCACGATGCACTGGGAGTTCACCACGACCTCTCTCTCTACTGGCACCTCCGCCGCCCTGATCATTTTCGCGAAACGGCGCGACATCGACGTGCTCGCGATCGAGGCCTCGCACCTCGGCTACCGACTGCCGGGCGCCCACGAGCGCTACGAACAGTTCGTCGAGGATGCGCATGAACGCGGCCTCGGCGTCGCCGGCGTCATCGGCTACAGCTGGTTCACCGTGCCGCCGCACGCAGGCGTTCCGGGCCAGCCGGCCTCGAGCCTCGAGGGCCTCGACCTCGTCCAGAACATCAGCCAGGCCAGAGTCTTCGACTTCCTCGTCGACGACTCGCAGAAGGCCAGCAAGGGCAAGAAGGCCAAGCAGAGCAAGAAGCCCTCGAAGAAGAGCAAGAAGGCGAAGAAGCCCACGTCGGCGGCGCAGAACGGCGGCTACCTGAACCGGCTCGCTCCGGCGGAGTGAGGCGACGGATCGATGCATGCGGGCGCTCCGCGGGCAAGGTCCGCGGAGCGCCTGCGCCCGTTCAGGAGGGGCGCCCCGTCAATCCAGGGGTGCGATGGGCTCGGTGCGCACCCGCGCTGGGTCGAAGACCCGCACGACCGGGTAGCTCCCCGCCTCGGTCTCGGCCTGAGCGCGCGTCGCCGCATCGAGGAAGTTCCACGTCGAGAGCGAGTCTTCGCTCTCGGGCTCGAGCAGCTGCGCCGCGACGCGCGCCAAGCGCTGGCGACCGGTGACGATCAGCGTGCCCACCGGCAGCGTCCGCCTTTCGCGCCGCCACTCGCCCACGAGCGAGACCTCCAGGTGGCCCTGGAACTCGCGCCGCGCCTTGCGCACCTCGCTCGGCACGAACGCCTCGCAGCCTGCCTCGGTCTCCTCCTTCACGCGCGCCAGCACGACCCCGTGCCGACGCAACGTCTCGATCACTTCCTTGGTCGGCTCGAGCACGGCCCAGGCCTCGGGGATCTCGATGCGGCGCGCCGAATCGAAGCTAATCCGCACCGGCATGCGCTCCGGGGCCCACTCGGCTCCGGCGATGCGCCGCCCGCCGTCGCGCTCGAGCGACCCCACGAGGACGTGCGCCTCGCCGTCGTCGGCGAGCTTCGTCTCGACGCCGAACGTCACGCGACCGGGAGCGCTCCACGCTCGGGCGTCGGCCGCCTCGCACAGCGCGCGGACGACCTCGCGGTGGCGCACGGCGGCGCGCATCGTCTCCAGCACAAAGGCGCGCGTGACGCGCACGCGCTCGTGGAAGTCGACGTAGCTGAAGGCCTCGGAGAGCACGGCGATGCGGTTGCGCAGACCGTAGTAGTTGGTCCCGAAGCGCGGCCGATGGTCGTACGTCGACCACGTCCGGGCACCACGCCGCGAGAAGTTGCCGTAGTGCCAGATCCGGAAGCCGTCGGAGGCCAGGACGGCGCCCGTCACCTCCGGCAGCAAGACGTCGCGTGAGAAAGCGTCGAGCGCCGCGTCGACGTTGGTCGACAGGGATGGCGCGTAGGTCAGGTGGTACCCGTGGTTCGACCCATTGGTCGTGTGCAGGTCCATGAACACGTGCGGATCGAGCTTGCGGAACAGGCCCATGAGCGCGCGGCACTCCGGCGACTCGGCCTTGACGAAGTCGCGATTCAGGTCGAAGCCCTGCGCGTTCGCGCGCTCGCCAACGCCGCCGCTCGGCCCGTTCTGCGACTTGCGATTGTCGGTGCTGATGCGCTCGTTGCCGTCGACGTTGTAGATCGGCACGAAGTACAGCACCGCGTGCTCCAGCAGCTCCCCGTGTGCACCGTTGGCGAGCTCGCGCAAGAGCTCCTGGACCGCCTCCTTGCCCTCGACCTCGCCGCCGTGAATGTTGGCGTTGACGAGGATGCGCAGCTTGTCGCCGGCGAACACGGCGCCCTCGCCAATCACGAGCCCCGCCGGGCGCGGCGCTGCGACGGTGACGAGCACGAGCGACCGCTCCTCGTGGCTCGAGCCGAACGTCGTCACCGCGATACGCTGCGCATGCGGCGCCGAACGCAACTCCGCGAGGAAGGCGTCGACGTCCGCCGCGCGCGACGTTTCGGTGTACGCGCTCGATGCGGCGCGCGTCGCGGGCTCGTCGCCGGAAGCGGGTGCCTGGACGAGCAAGAGCGGGAGGAGGCAGAGACCGATCATCATCGCAGCCAACCGACGTAGGGGTAGGAGGTGAGGCCCATCGCGCTCCTCAAGGGATCATTCACAGAGACCGCTGCTGGTACCAATTGCGAGTCTTCTCGGCCGCGCGCGTGTCGGGGTACTTCTCCATCAGCTTCTCCGCGCGCGCGACGTTCTTCGAGTAGCCGCGCTTGTAGTAGGCGACCATCAGCTTCTCGAAATCGTGCGCCGCCTCGACCTCGAGCTGGAAGTCCTCGTCGCGGCCCAGCTCCTCGCGCCGGTCGCGCGCTGCCTGGCCGAGCGCGTGCCGCGCCAGATCGTCAGTGAGCCCGTCGAGAACGGCCTCGACGAGCAGCACGTCGCGCCGCTCGAGGTTGCGCTCGAGCTGCTCCATCAGCTGCTCGACGTGCTGCTGGACCGCCTCCTGGATGCGCTGCGCAGCGGCGCGCGTCTCGGGCGTCGTGGTGTCCTTCGCGAGCTGCCCTTCGACGGTCTTGAGCGCCTTGGCGAGCTCACCTTGCTCGAGCCCGCGCAGCGTCTTCGCGGAGCCCCGGCCGAAGTCACCGTCCGGTACGAGGCGCAAGCACGCGCGCTCGCCGAGTCGATCCGCCCCCTTGAGTCCCTTGAGCAGCTTGCCGTTCCACATGCTGTTGGACGGTCCGCGGGCGTAGATCAATCCGTCGGTGCCGAGCGTCACCTGGTGGAAGTCGCTCGGAACGCGCCAAGTGTCGAACATCTCGGTCCCGACGCCCACGGCGAACGGAAGGTTGTCCTTCGCCATGTACTCCTCGACCCTGGCGAGCGGCGCGTCCGTCATACCGAGGATGACTAGGCCCTTGTCCGCGTGGTCGTGATGGAACCTGCGCATCAGGTTGAAGTGCGCCTTCGTCGTGATGTCCTTCATCCGGAAGAAGTGCACCATCACCGTCCGCCCGCGCAGCTCCGCGAGCGACGGCGGCGCGCCCGCGTAGTTCAGCCACGTCTTGGCCGCGAGCGGAAGAGGCTCCTCCCCCACGTCCTGGGCTCGGGCGGGAGAGAGCAGAATCAGCGAGAGCGCCAGGGAGAGGAATCGCATGCCGCCCATAGTAAGGGCGGGACGCGCCAGGAGGGACGGGCGGAAGTCTGCGAAGCAGCCGTCTCAACGGCTCGGGCCGTTGAGACGGAATGCTACGTCTGGCTGACCGCGTGCGAGCTCACCGGGGCGTCGTGCTTGGGCCGCGGGACGACGTACCCCGTCTCCTCGGCGGTCTTGTCGAGCGTCGCCTCGAGCGCCGCGCGTTCCGAGCCCTTGAGGTCGCGGATGCCCCAGCTCGCGAGCGCGAGAGCCACGCCCAGGAAGACGGCGACGAGGCCGACGAGGGTCCAGCCGTTCAGCCCGGTGGCGAGCTCGAGGTACTCCGCACGCTCGGCCGAGAACATCGCGAGACTCGCGGCCGGCAGGAACACGGCCGCGCAGACCGCGCTCAGGGCCGCTGCGCCAAGCGTCAGCCGCGCGCGGGTGCGGGCGACGCGCATCGAGGGCGGAACGTCGCCGGGAATGCGCGCAATCAGCTCGCGCACGTGCCCCTCGGCCCTGCCCCGCTCGTAAACCTCGTCCTCGAGGCGGCGCGCGTGGCCCTCCGCGTTGGCCCAGTTGCGATCGTCGGCTCCCTTGAGCGCTTGGACGTGGTGCTCGGCGTTCTCGCGGACCCGCAGCTCGAGCTCGGTAGCGCGCCCCTCGGCGCTGCCGCGCGCCAGCACGGCGCCGCGCAGCTTCTCCTCGGCGGTCGCCGCGGCCAAGCTCGAGCGCTCGGCGGCCTGGAGCGCCTGCTTCTCGTTGGCGATCGCCGCGGCCAGTACGCGCCGGTACTCCTCACGCTCCGCCCGCGCGTCCAGGACCTGCTCGGCCGCCCGACGTGCGGTCTGGACCTCGGCCGCGAGCTGGCGGTGGAGGGTCTGGTTCGATTGGCGCTGGGACTCCAGCTCCTTGCGCAAGGACACGAGGCTCTGGTCGGGCTGTGCGGTGCTCTTGCGTAGCTTCATTTTCCCCCTCGAGGCGTTCTGCGCCCCGGACCACCCGGGACAAGCGGAATCTGCCCTTTTTGGGGGTGCGATCCAAGGCTGCGCTGGCAACCCGCGGAGGAGCCCGTCGAACGCGGCCGGCCGATTGCGAGAATCGGCCGGAATCACGCGCGAATCACGCGCCGACGCCCTCTTTCGCCCGTCGCGAAAGTGAGATCGCTTTGAGCCGATCTTCGACGTACGCGACGATTTGTGGCAGCGTCGGGCCGTCGGATGCGATCGAGAAACCGTACACGAGCGATCCCCCGACGAGGCCGCGATTGCGCACCAGACCCACGATCCGCACGGCGCCGAACTCGCCCGGAAGGCGCAGCTCGAGCTCGAGACGATCGATCAGAAAGAGGGTGCTCTCGAAGCTCTCGAGCAAGATGACCGAGCCCCCGGTGACGGACAGATCCTTGAGCGCACCGACGAGCGGTAGCTCGTTCGGCCCACGCAGGAGCGCGACCTCGACGGGTGCCCCCTTGGCCGGCGGTACGCGCATCGCCTGGCGCGGCTCGACCAATGGCCCGAGGCGGCGCCGCGCGCGGTCGGCGAACCGGAAGTGGTAGCCGTGCGTCCGGTCGTCTTGATGCCGGAAGGTGACTTCGCCCTCGACCTCGATCGGCATTTCGAGCGGCCCGCCGGAGAAAGACAGGAGCACCCACATGCCGAGCGGCAGGACGGGGCCCGGATTCGGCGCGAAAACGATCGCCAGACGGACTTCCTCGGCCTCGTGCCAAGTCGACTCGAGACTCCCGTCGAAGAGCCGACCCTGGTCGTCGCGTACTCGAACCGTGAGCTGTTTCATCTTTCTCGGGCAGCCTCGAGGGCTCTCCACACCTCTCTATCGGCTAGACGACGCCGGTTTCCGAAGCCTGGAGATGTTTGCAAGGCGGCTGCTCTGCAGTGTGCCAGATTGGCTCGAAAGCCTGTAGTGGCGTCATTTCCCCTCAGAATGGCCATGGCTCAGGTGGTGGGAGTTGGCGGATCCGTGCCAGGCGGGATGTCTCGAGATTGACCACTTTCCGTGAAGTTGGCGAGGATCTCCCTCAGCAACTCCTCGATTCGCGCGCTCGATGCCCACAACTCGTAGAGGAGTTGATTGTCGGAGTAGTTCACAGCTTCACCTCCGGCAGCGCCTCCAGAATTCCCTGGACCTCATCGCTCCCGACGTGCTGGTAGATCTCCACCAGCGTCTGGATTCGACGGTGCCCGGTCATGGCCTGGGCCTTCCGGAGAGGCACATCGAACCGAGCCAGGCGAGTGCAGAACGTGTGACGCAGAGCGTGCAGATGGAGGTGGTGTCCGTTCTGGTCGACCTGAGGGATCCCAGCTCGCTCCAGAGCCGACTTCAGGAACCTGAGGGCGGTCGTGCCGTTCGTGATTGCGTACGGCGCCCCAGGGCGCTTGAGGAACACTGGGCCGGTTCGGTGGCCGAGTGCATCCAGTGCGCTTCGGAGGGACGCGTCGAGATCGACGGTACGGACCAAGCTGGTCTTGGTTGTTTCGGCTCGCAAGGTGACGAGGCCACGATCAAGATCAACATCGGACCACCTCAGCTGCACCAGCTCTCTCCAGCGAGCCCCAGTGAAGATCAGGCCCGCCAGGAG
>JAAELL010000034.1 GCA_024226735.1 bacterium
GGCACGGGTCGCGAACCACTCCCCGAAACGAAGTAAGCGGTCAAGCAGCGGCGATCTTCTCCTCGCCCCTCGCGTTCGGTACAAGTACGTATCACCGGATTCCCCGGTGACGCGGGTTGGCGGGACGAGGAGAGAGGCATGGGACAGACGGCTCCGCGTCGGGCGCGACGCACGGAGAAGGTAAGCGTCCGGTCTTCCCATCCTTCCTGGTCCCGGCGGTCTTGCCCATCCTTTGATCTCCCGGAGGGTCGAGACGGAGGTCAGGATGTCGAGGAAGGCAGAGTCAGCAGTTCGGCGTGCGGCGAGGAAGGCGTACTGGGGCGAGGATGACGCGCGGGTTCTGGTCACGGCGCTTGCGGAGAGCGAGCAGACCTTGGCTCAGTTCGCTCGGCGGCACGATGTGGATCCGCGACGGCTGGGTCGCTGGCGTGCTCGTCTGGGACAGGAGGCAAGCGAGAGCGTCCGCTTTCATCCGGTGCAACTGACGGCGTGTGAGTCCGCAATGGTGCCCGAGAGCGGCGGCATCGAGATCGAACTCGCTGGCGGCCGACGGATCCATGTCGTCCCTGGCTTCGACGCCGAGGACCTGCGCCTGGTGGTCGCCGTGCTCGAGGACGTCACCGGATGCTGATGCTGCCCTCGTCGGTCCGCATCTTCGTCTCGGCCGAGGCCGTGGACCTGCGGCGTGGCTTCGATGGCTTGGCCGCGGCCACGCGCAGCCTCATTCAGCAGGATCCCTTGAGCGGTCACGTTTTTGTTTTCATCAACCGACGGAAAAACCGCATGAAGCTCCTGGTCTGGGATCGCACGGGATTCCTTCTGTTGTACAAGCGTCTCGAGCAAGGGACTTTCCGCCTGGCGGCTGAACCCGCGGCAGGACAGCGTCACGTGGAGATGGACGCTGGCGAACTGGGACTCCTGCTCGAGGGCATTGACCTGAAGGGTGCCACTCGACGCAGGCGTTGGACCCGACGTCCGCACGAGGCCAGAGCAACCCTCGCTGCAGCACGCTGACGCACGACGGTGGAAGAATGAGGAATCTGTCTCCTTGTTCTTGAGATGTGGGTCTCGTCCATGTAGCGTGTTCGTGACGCAATGATCAAGCAACACGACACGCATGTCCGACAGCTCACGCGGCCCGCCACCTCGGGCTCGGTCGTCGCTGCGTCACCAAGTTCTGCGCTCTTCGGTTCGATGTCGGAGCAAGCATGAGCAGAGCTGACGCGGCGGCGGCCGTGCCGTCACTCGGCTCGGGACGTGAGGCTCTCCAGCAGGTGCGTACGTCGGCGCGTGCGCTGCTCGAGCAAGGCAAGGTCGAGGAGGCTTCGGAGTTCTTCCTCGCGGCGCTCGAAGCAGTGCTGGTCAAGAACCGCGACCTGGAGCTGCTGATCGCGAAGCTGCGACGGCAGGAGTTCGGCACGAAGTCCGAGCGGCTGGACCCAGCGCAGCTCACGCTCCTGTTCGAGGCGATGGTCGAGCAAGGGGGCGAGGACGAGCCAGTCGGTCCTGACCTCGAGGCCCGCGAGGACGCGGAACTGGACCGCGAGATCGAGGAAGCCGAGCAGACCGCTGAGGGCGCGCCGAGGAAGAAGCGCAAGAAAGGCTCCGGCTGGAAGGCGAAGGGAATCGCTCGCCGTTCGCATCAGGCACGCGTGCCCGAGTCAGAGCGCACCTGCACGAGCTGCGGCAAGGAGAAGAGACGGATCGGTGAGGACCTCACGCGCCGGCTCGAGTACGTGCCCGGCCATTTCGTCGAGCACGAGCATCACCTCGAGAAGCTCGCTTGCAGCACGTGCAAGGACGGCGTGACGACGGCGCCCGCTCCTGCGCAAGTCCTCTCGCGCAGTGCGGCGGAGCCATCGCTGCTGTCGCACCTGGTCGTGAGCAAGCACGCCGACCATGCCCCCTTGCACCGACTGAGCCGCATCTACGCCCGCAGCGGTGCCGACATCCCGGTGTCCACGCTCTCGGACTGGATGGCAGGCGTCGGCGACTTGGTCGCGCCCCTGGTCGCGCGACTGGAGCAACGGATCCTGGGAGCGCACGTCGTGCGCACCGACGCCACGGGCCTGAAGGTGCTCGACCCGCAGAGCCCGAAGAACATCCGACGCGGCACGATCTGGGCCTACGTCGGCGACGACCGGGACGTGCTGTTCCGGTACGCGTCCACGGGAACGGGCGAGAAGGGCCCTTGGAAACTCCTCGCCGGCCGCACCGGGTACATCCAGGCGGACGGGGCGAACGTGTTCGACCGGCTCTTCAACGGTCAGGTGGCTTCGGCCATGGAGTTGGGATGCTGGTCCCATGCTCGTCGGGGGCTGGTGGCCTTGCGCGACACCGACTGCCGGGTGGCTTACCCGCTGAAGCTCATCGCCCGGCTCTACCGGATCGAGCACCTCGGCGATGCCAGAGAACTCAAGCCGGACGCTCGGAGCCGGTTGCGCAAGAAACGTACGGTGCCGGTGCTCCAGAAGCTGAAGCGCTGGCTGATCACCATCGGTACGAGCGAGCCGCCGAGCACGGCCTTGGCCAAGGCCGTGGCTTACATCCTCAACCAGTGGGACGCACTGATCCGTTTCGTCGAGGACGGACGGCTCAGTCCGGACAACAATCTTTGCGAGCAACAGATCCGTGACATCGCGATCGGGAGGAAGAACTACCTTTTCGCAGGCTCGCACGACGCCGCTGAGCGTGCGGCGAACCTCTACAGCCTGACGCGCACCTGTGCCCAGCACGGCGTGCCCCCGCTGCCGTACCTCACCACTGTCCTGTCGAAGCTCGCGAGCGGATGGGACGATGAGCGCCTCGACGAGCTACTGCCCCATTGCTGGCAGGACCCTGAGGCCGCCGCTGAGGACGCGTCGGGACTGTAGCTCCCGGTCCTCCTCCTCGCATCCTCCGCTCTGCCTGAACCCGCCCCTGCTCAGGCTCGAGCTCCGCGAGTCCCCTCTGGCCCCAGGGTCTGACGTGGCGCCCCGTGCGCCGCGGCACCCGGGCCTCCGCCTGCTCTCGACAGCGCATGTTGCCGTCGAGGCCGGCAGAAGCGGGGATGGGCAGAGCGGACGCTTACCTCTGACGGGCCTCGCCCAGGGCCTTGCGCACGTCCTGCGTGCCGTGTCGGCCCTCGTAACGGTCGTAGTCGGTGGGCTTGCAATCGCTGACCAGCA
>JAAELL010000035.1 GCA_024226735.1 bacterium
CGTCTTCACCAAGCGCACCGCCGACCCGTTGGCCAAGCTCGTCTACGACAACTGTGGAGCGAACGGGGCCCGCTCGATCCTGTGGGACGCGGACGAGTTCGGGCCCGGCTCGCCCCTTGCGGCGGACCTGTTCGTGCAAGGCCGCGCCCACGTCTCCCCTCCGGAGGAAGAGCGACTCGAACTGTCAGTTCTCGGCGACGTCACGATCGATCCCTTCGCGCGCCTGTCGGCAGACTCCTTCGGGCTCGCGGCGGGGCCCGGCGTGGGCTCGATCGACCCGAACCAGTTCGGAAGCGGTGGCAGCCATGGCGGGAGCGGACACACGTCCTCAACCCAGCTCGCCCCGGTCGGCCCGACCTACGGCTCGATTGCGGCCCCCCTCGACTTCGGAAGTGGTGGCGGCGGCGTCGGAGGCGGACGGGGCGGCGGCGCATTGCGCCTCTGGGTCGCCGGCACGCTGACGATCGAAGGGATCATCAGCGCCGACGGCCAAGCCGGCAACGCCGACTCGGGCGGAGGCTCGGGAGGGAGCATCTGGATCACGACCCAAGTCCTGGCCGGCGACGGCGTCGTCGCCGCAGACGGCGGCGTACGCCACTCCTCGGGCGGCTGCGGCGGAGGCGGACGGGTCGCCGTCTACTTCGACGACCAGCTCGCTCCGCCCGCCACGCTGCGCGCGTGCGGCGGCCCCATCGGGGCAGGTCGCAACGGCGGCGCGGGCAGTGTGTTCACCAAACGCACGGCCGACCCGCTCGCGAGGTTGATCTACGACAACTGCTTGACGAATGGTGCTCCGACCGAGATCTGGAGCCCGATCGACCTGGCCGCCGATCTCGTACTCCGCGGGCGAGCGAGCCTCTCCGTCCCGCGCGCGAATGGCAACGGGCCGCGCGCACTCGTCCTGGCACTGGACGGCAGCGCAACGATCGAGGCCGAAAGCAGCATCGTCGTCGACGCGCGCGGTTGGCCGGCGGCGAGCGGTCCCGGTATGGGAGCGTCTCTACCCGGTGTCGGAGGCGGCGCCGGCCACGGCGGGCCTGGTGCCCAATCCTGCGGCTCTCCCCCTGCGGGTGGCGGCGGAACGTACGGCCAGCTCGACTTCCCGACCGACTTCGGCAGCGGTGGAGGATGGTCCGGCGGCGGGGCCGGTGGCGGTGCCTTGTTCCTCACGCTCGGCGGCGACCTGTTTCTGCATGGCGACGTGCACGCGAACGGGGAAGCGGCGACCAGCAACTCCGGCGGAGGCTCGGGCGGCAGCGTCCTGATCCTGGCGAACGACGTGATCGGTACGTTCGGTGTGATCACCGCCAACGGCGGCGTGGGCCAGAGCTGCGGCGGCGGCGGTGGCGGCGGCCGAGTCGCAATCCTGACGTACTGCCCAGACCTGAGCCTGAACCTCGCATTCGTCGCCGCGTCAGGCAGCGACGGCGGCAGCGACGGCTCCGTGTTCGTGGGGACGATTCTCCCCCCGAATGCAAACCTGACGATCTCGAGCAGCGATCCGGCGAGCGCGTTCCCGGTCTCCGCCGGGAGCCTGGCGCAGGAGATCATGCTCCTCGGCGCGGGACCTCCGCCGCCCGGCCCAGGGTGGATGACCGCCTTCCGACACAACGACTTCCACACCGCGAGCGCCTACCAGTGCCCGGCCTTGGGAATCCTGGAAACGACGGGCTCGCTGGCGGAGGTCACGCCTCCCTCCACGCTCGACCACAACCAGTACGAGAGCGATACGGAGATCCGGGTGTTCGCAGAGCGTATCGAGCACGTCCTCTCCGCCCCTCTCGCTGTGGACGTCGAGAATCCGGTCGGATCCTACTCGAATTCGGCGGCACTCATGCCTTCGACGCTCGCCGCTGGAACGGTCGTGAACAGCCACCTGCTGCACTTCGACACGGTCCAGGCGAATCAGGTGACGCTCACGGGTAGCGTTACGTTCGACAGCCGCATCACCGGAGTGATCCTGCTCAATTCGACTCTCGACGCCAGCGACCCGGAGCTCGCCGTCGGCACCACCACGTACCCAACCGGACTCACCGGTCGCGAGCTCGAGATCGACGATCCGACGGACTTCTTCATGGTCTCTCCCGACGGGAAGACGCTCTCGATCAGCAGTCGCGTGCGAAGCTGGATGGATGAGGTCCGGATCTTGACGGAGGTTCCCGATCCGATCGCGCTGCCCTACGTCGACCCGGAGACGTTCATGCCTGGCGTCGACGAAGTCAGCTCTGGCGACTGTGGCTCGGCGTTCTACCGGTTCACCTTCGAGCTCCCTCCGGTCTTCGACAATGCCTCGCTCTTCGGAATCGCCAACGTCGACGACCAAGCCGTGGTGTTCCTCAATGGAACGCCGATCTCCGGCGCCATGACCATACCGACGTGTGAGCCCGACCCACGCGCTTGGCCGGTGGACCTGTGCTACCTGCAGCTCGATGCCGGGAACGACCGTACGGATCCGTCGGGCAGGGCGATCTTGACCTGGCCGACCGCTGATTGCTTCATCACCGCGAACTCGGCACTGTTCGTTCCGGGCACGAACGAGCTCGTCTTTGCCGTATGTGGCGACGCGTCTTTCTGGGATCCGACGGGAGTCGAGTTCTCCGCGGTCGTGCGGTTCGATTGACGAAATCACGCCAACCGCCCAACAGGAGAGGTCGAGCAGGCTTCGCGGGCTCGACCTCTCCTTGGGCCTAAGGACGACATCTGCGCTACCCCTACCGATCCGGCCGCAACGTGCACGCCAGGAACGGCACGTCCTCGCGGTAACTCCCGTCCTCCGGCGACACATCCCCGTCGCTCAAGGTCCAGCCCTCCATCGCCAAGCTCAGCTCCCCGGGCTTCGACGCGTGGAAGCAATCCAGACGCCCCGCGTGGTCGGTGAAGCCGAGCGTCACCGCATCCGCGAGCACCTCGACGCCCGCCAGCGGGCGCCCCTGCTCGTCGAGCGCCCGGACCTGCCCGCTCCAGCCGCGGCGGAGTGACACCTCGACGACGGTCTCGTGCTCCAGGATGCTCAGCACGCAGTCGGTGTCCGGCCGCGTCATGTAACCGGCCGCCTGCACCGTCCAGCGCAGGTTCGCTTCGGCCGACTGAGCCTCGCCGAAGACACGCTCGTGTCGTCCTGCAGCACGACGTCGAGGCGCCCGTCGGTCAGCTGATCGAGCAGGCTCACCCGTCCGTCGTCGCGCCCCGGCAGGTCGCTGAGATCGAGGTGCAGGCGCCTGCCCGCGCGCCAGGAGCCACCGGCGACGCCCGCGATCGAGGACGACCAGGCGAAGCGCGGGGTGCGCGCGAAGTGCTTGTCCGATCCCGCCTCGCCGAAGCCGCGCGTCTTGGGCGGCATCCACTCCGTCGTGAAACCCTCACCGTCGTGCGGCTCGGTCGCGTCCTGGTTGTCGGCGCCGAAGCTGGCCGCCTCCCAGGGTCCGTTCTCGTACGAGCGCACGAGGACGGTGAGATACACGTCGCCCGCGTCGAGCTCGACGACGAAGTCGTGCGAGGCGATCGCAGTGTGGGCACCGGCGCCCCACAGGCGCCAGGTGCCCGGGCTCGCTGGGCCAGAAGCGGTACGTGGCGAACGCAGCGGCCAGCACGGCCAGAGCGCCGGCCCAGACAGCTGCGTTGCGTCCGCTCACGCTACGCCCGGACGATTCACAGGATCCCGTACGCCGCCATCACGTCCGCCACCTTCACGAACCCTGCGATGTTGGCGCCGCGCACGTAGTGCACGCTGCCGTCCTCGCGCGTGCCGTGCTCGACGCACTTGGCGTGGATGTTGTTCATGATGCCCTCGAGGCGGCGGAGCACTTCCTCCCGGCTCCAAGAGAGGCGCAGCGCGTTCTGGCTCTGCTCGAGTCCCGACACGGCAACGCCTCCGGCGTTCGCGGCCTTGCCCGGACCGAAGAGCACGCCGGCCTCGACGAACGCGTGCGCCGCGTCGAGCGTCGCGGGCATGTTCGCGCCCTCGGAGACGCACTGCACGCCGTTCTTCAACAGGTTGCGCGCGTCCTCGGCGTTGAGCTCGTTCTGCGTCGCGCAGGGCAGCGCGATGTCGCACGGGACGCCCCACGGGCGCACCTTGTCGTGGTAGGTCGCGGACGGGAAGCGCTCGGCGTACTCGGCGATGCGGCCGCGCCGGATCTCCTTCAGGTCCTTGACGAACTCGAGCTTCTCGGCGTCGACGCCGTCGGGATCGTGCACGAAGCCGGACGAGTCCGAGAGCGTGACGACCTTCGCGCCGATCTCGATCGCTTTCTCCGCGGCGTAGATCGAGACGTTGCCCGAGCCGGAGACCGTGCACGTCTTGCCGGCCAGGTCCTCGCCCTTGTGCTGGAGCATGTTGCGCGCGAAGAGCACGCATCCGTAACCCGTCGACTCCTTGCGCACCAGGCTTCCGCCGTACGACAGCCCCTTGCCGGTCATCGCGCCCTTGAACGCGTTCTCGAGGCGCTTGTACTGGCCGAACATGTAGCTGATTTCACGCGAGCCGACGCCGATGTCGCCGGCCGGAACATCCGTGTCCGGACCGATGTGGCGGTGCAGCTCCGTCATCAAGGAGTGACAGAAGCGCATGACCTCACGGTCGCTGCGCCCCTTCGGATCGAAGTTCGAGCCGCCCTTCGCGCCGCCCATCGGCAGGCCCGTCAGGCTGTTCTTGAAGACCTGCTCGAAGCCCAGGAACTTGAGGATGCCCTGGTTGACCGAGGGGTGGAAGCGCATGCCTCCCTTGTACGGCCCGATCGAGTTGTTGAACTGCACGCGCCAGGCGCGGTTGACCTGGATGCGTCCCTGGTCGTCCTCCCAGCAGACGCGGAAGCTCACGATCCGGTCCGGCTCGGTGATGCGCTGGAGGATCTCCGCTTCCTCGTACTTGGGATGCTCCAGCACGTAGGGAACGAGGCTCTCGGCCACCTCCCGCACGGCCTGGATGAACTCGGGTTCGCCCGGATTGCGCTGGATGAGTCCGTTCATGAACTCGTCCATGTACTTGGTCGCGCGGGCGGTCAACTTGCCGGTCGTGCTGGTCGGTCGAGGGAGGACATCCATAGGTTCGGATATACCGCGTTTCTGCGTTCGTTGGGGTGCGCTTGAGCCGATTTTCCGGTGTCTTCGGGTCGCGGACTACGAGCCCTCGGCCGCCAGGGCACGCAGGCGCTCGACGACGGGCGGGTGCGATCCGTGCAGGGCGACGTGGAGGGGGTGCGGAGTCAGGTTGGAGAGGTTCTCGACCGCGAGCTTCTGCAGGGCGCTCTGGAGCGACCCCGGATCACCGGTCGTCTCGGCCGCGAAGGCGTCGGCCTGGTACTCGTTGCGGCGCGAGAAGGCCTGCATCGCGACCGAAAGTGCGAGGTCGATCGGGGCGTAGAGGAGGCCGAAGAACACGAGCCCCGCGTGCGCCGTGACGCTCTCCATTCCGAAGGCGGAATGCAGCTCGGGGCGGGTGAGGAACAGCGAGAGGACCCAGAGCACGACCCCCATCTGCAGGATGCCCAGGACGACACCCTGCTGGATGTGCTTGCGCTTGTAGTGACCGACCTCGTGGGCGACGACGGCCACGAGCTCGGGCGTCGACTGGCTCTCGAGCAGCGTATCGAACAGCGCGATGCGCCGGTTCGCGCCGAAGCCCGTGAAGAAGGCGTTCGCCTTGGTCGAGCGGCGCGAGCCGTCGATCACGTAGATCCCTGTGAGGGGGAAGTCGACCGAGCGGGCGTAGCCCAACAGGCCCTCCCGCAGCTCGCCCTCCTCCAGCGGCTCGAACTTGTGGAACAAGGGCAGGATCCAGACCGGGACGATGAACTGCAGGGCGATCATCAGGGCGCTGATCGCGATCCAGCACCAGAGCCACGCCAGGGCGCCAGCGCTGGCGAAGAACCACAGCACGAGGGCCAGCAGGCCCCCACCCAGGACCGCGCCGAGCAAAACACCCTTGACCGTGTCGAGCGCGAACGTCGCGGGCGTGGTCCGGTTGAAGCCGAAGCGCTCCTCGATCACGAACGTCGACCAGGCCCGCAGGGGCAACCCGAGCAGACCGCGCAGGAACACGAGGGCGCCGATGAACAGCACGCCCGTGACCACCTCGCCGAAGCCAAAAGAGCGCACGAGACGCTCGAGCCAAGGAAATCCACCTGCCCACCAGAAGACGAGCAGCAGGGCGAGGTCGATGCAGCCGACGAGCCGCGCGAAGCGCGTGCGCGCGCGCGTGTACTCCTGGGAGCGGCCGTACTTCTCGGCGTCGACGACGCCGCGCATCCGCTCGGGAACCTCGGGATCCATCGCGCGCAAGTTGAGCACTTCCGCGACCCGCTCGAGCGTGAACTCGAAGAGCAGTGCTCCGAGGACGAGGGCGGCGTATGCGTTCATGGGCTGGGGCGACGACCCCGGCTGACTACGATACGCGGTTCGCGGGATCGATGCTGACGGGCACGCTGTGGATCCGACCGGTGACGAGGTGGTGCACGTGTTCGATCGCGCCCTCCCCGAGCTCCTTCGCGGTCACGAGCGCCGCGTTGGCCGCGACCGACGCGGGGCCGCGCCACTCGAGGCCGAACAGGTCGGCCCCTTCGATCGCGCCCTCGACCACACCCTTCGCGACCGCGCCGAAGTCACCGCCGATCTTGTCGGACTCCTGCATCAGCACGGCCGCCGCCGTGCGGATCGCCTCGGTGAGATCGATGCCCGCGGGATGACCGGCGGCATAGAGGCCGATCACCGCCCCGCGCGCGGCGTGCCAGATCGGCACGCCCAGCTTCTTGGTCGCGCCGATCGTGCCCTTGCAGAGCTGGCCGATCCCGGCGGTCAGGTCGGAGCCGTCGCCCAGCGCGTCGGTCAGGGCATCCCGAACGCAGATCGCGAAGACGTGGTCGACCTCGCTCGGGCCCGGGTTCTCGTCGACGACCCGCGCCTCCAGGGCCTTGGCCAGGTCGATGTCGGAGGGAGAGCTGTTCTTCTCGGTCATCACGCCGAGATTCTGGGCTCCCTCCCCCTTAAATCAAGGCTGCAATCAAGGCTGCAATCAAGGCTGCAATCAAGGCTGCAATCAACCCTGCAATCAACCCTGCAATCAACCCTGCAATCAGCCGCCGCCCCCGAGCTCGTCCCGGACGCGCTCGAGCAGGGCCTTGGTCGCCTTGATCCCGTCGACCTCGGGCATCGTGCCGCCCTCGTACTCGATGCCCACGAAGCCCCGGTAGCCGGCGTCCTGGACGATCCCCATCATCCGCAGGTAGTCCGTCTTGGTCTCCTCGCCGCCCTGGTCGAAGTCGTGGGACTTGGCGCTGACCGCCTTGGCCCAGGGCATGAGCTGGCGGACGCCCTTGTAGCGGTCGTACCAGCGCCCGTCGCCGAGGTTGAAGTTCCCGAAGTCGGGCAGGGTCCCGACGCGCTTGTGATTGGCGAGCTTCATCGCGCCCGCCAGCCACTCGCCGTCGGAGGAGTACCCGCCGTGGTTCTCGACGATCACGTTGATGTCGTAGGGGTCGGCGAGGTCCGCGAGGCGCCGCAGCGAGTCGCCGGCGCGGCGCTTGGCCTCCTCCTGATCGCCGCCCCCCGCGGCATTGACCCGGATCGAGTGGCAGCCGAGGAAGCGCGCGGCGGCGATCCATTTGAAGTGGTTCTCGACCGCGGTCCGGCGCTTCTTGCTGCTCTCGTCGGCCAGCGATCCCTCGCCGTCGATCATGATCAACAGGCTGGCGACCCCCGCGTCCTGGGCGCGCTTCTTCATCTCGCCGAGGTAGTCGAAGTCGGTCGCCTTGTCCTTGAAGAACTGGTTGACGTACTCGACCGCTTCGATGTCGAACGTCTCCTTCGTGAAACGGGCAAAGTCGAGGTGGTCGAGTCGTCCCGCGCGCAGCGAGCGGTGCAGCGACCACTGGGCCAGCGAGATCTGGAACCAGTCCTCGCTGCGCCGAGCGGCCGGCGTCCGCGACAGAGCCGCCGGGGCGAGGGCGAACGCGCCGGCCATGCCGGCGGCGCTGGAGAGGAACTGACGACGGGCTGTGCGGTGAGTCATGGAGGCGGCCACGAGGAGAGTGGGGAACGGGCGAATCCTACACTTTCCGCCAGCCCGGATCCCTGGTCGTCACTTGGGGAGGAGCTTGCGGAACATCGGAACGGCAGAGTCTGGACCGAGGCTCGAGGGCTGGCCGTCGGAGAGGAGGTCGGCGCCCGCGTGATCCCGCACGGTGGAATCGCCGTGCACGGCGACGACCAGCGGCTTCCCGTCGGCGTCTGTGTGTCGGTCACACGCGACGAGCACCTCGTCGACGGCCGTCGGAAACTTGCGTAGGGGATGGTTCGCCGTGTCCCGTCCCCAGTAGGCGCTGTACGTCTCGTCGACGCTGTCTCGGTTAATGAACCACTCGTCGGGCAACTTGCCCCGCAAGCCGGAAGGCTGTGGTCCAGAAGCCCCTGGACACGTCAACCTGCGCGCGTTGGCGGCGGAGTTCTCCCACACGCGATCCGTGATCAACGCAGCGATGAACCCCGTGCCCGAAGCAGCGGGGAGTCGCTTGTACTTCGCCTTGTACTCGAGCAGTCCCTGCGCGATCGAAACGAGGTTCTTCTTGCACGCCAGAACGTCCTGGCGGCTGGGCGGCGGCTCGGGCTTGGGCGTTGCCAGCATGATCCCCTTGACTGCCCGCGCGTCGATCCACACGGACACGTCGAACGTCCTGTCGATCTCGCGCTCCGGCACGAGCTTCGCCCACGGGGGCGAGAGCTCGGTCACCCTCCAGGGTGATTCGGCCCCTTCGATCAACGCCTGCAGGTCAGCGGGTGCGAGTCGCCCCACGAGCGCACCGACCTCGAGACCGGGCGGCCAGGTCGACTGCTGCGGCAACGACGGTGAGCCGAAAGCCAGGGGAGCGAGCAGGCCAAGTGCGACGAGCGCGGCGCGATTCTTCATTTCGCCAGCGTAGCGCGCGTCCACAAAAAAGAACGAAGCCGCGCCGCCCCAGGGAGCGTCGCGGCTTCGTGCAAGGGCTTCGGGCCGTCAGGGTTGGTCGACGGTAACCTCGAATCCCTCGCTCAACGTTGCCCCCCACGGGGTCAGCGGGTCATCGACGACCCACTGGAAGTACAGCTTCGTCCCGGGCACGGCATTGCTCGGCACGAGCGGGACCTGGATCTCGGCGACTCCGTTGGCGTTCGTCATCGCATGCAGGATGCGCCCCGCGGACGACAGCCGCGTGCCGCCGTAGTACATCTCCTCCTCGGCGGACTCGTAGCCGATGAGCAGGCTCGCCATCGAGTGCGGGTTCCCGCCCACGGCGCGGATCGCGAAGTGCTGGTCACCCGCGACCGGGAGGCGGTTCGCCACCGGAACGGGGCGCTCGAGCCGGTAGTTCGGCAAACCGCGGCCGTAGTAGGTGCCGTACGAGCCGGGCGCGTAGGCGCCGACGGCCTGGTCGCTGGCGACCTCGCGCGGAGAGCCGTTCAGGTCGTGCGTGATGCGGTGCAGCGAATGAACGGCCCCCATCAGCGCTCCGCCCGGATCCGGGACGGCGAGGCGATGCGTGGCGTCCCAGCTCAGATCCTCGAAGTCCGGCAGTCCGTTGCCGACCGTGAAGCCCGACGTGACGTCGTCCATCTCGCCGTACACGACGTTGCCGCGGATCGTGATGCCGCTGCCGCTCTGCCCGCCCGGCAACCGAATGGCCTCGTCGTCGCGGCTGTAGATCGCGTTGTTGGCGAACACCATGCCCGGCCGCCCGGCCCAGCTGTGCAGGTTCGCCGCGAGACCGCGGTTGATGACGGTGTTGTGCACGAAGACGAGGTCGCGCGTCTGCGTCTGGTGATCGTGCGACTGGAACCCGATGTTCCCGTCCATGATCAGGTTGTTCGACACGTACGCCTCGCCGGCGACCTGCAGCACGTTGTCGTTCGAGCGGTACAGGATGTTGCGCTCGACGCGGTTCGGCTCATTGCCGCCCGTGCCGTAGACGAGCAAGCATGGATAGTTGGTGTCGTGGATCACGTTCTGCGCGATCCAGTTGCCGTACGAACCTTGCTTCAGCTCGATCCCGTCCCCCTGCCATCCACCGGTGGTGTGGTGGACGTAGTTGAGAGCGATGATGGAGTGGCTCAAGACGGCGCTGGCGAAGTTGCCGCCGAGGTACATCCCTTCCCCGTAACCGTGGGTGTCGTGGATGTGGTTGCGGGTGATGTAGAGGTGATCGTTGTCGTGGCGGTTCGCGCTGAGAGCCGCATCCCCCGTGTTGTGGATGTGCAGTTGGTCGAGCCACAGCTGCCTGCCCTCGTACACACGCAGGCCGATCGAGCCGCCGACGATCTCGAGGCCCTGAAGCACGATGTACTCCGAGGCTCCCTCGACTTGACCGATGTTGATCACGTTCTGCGCCGCGTTCGAGCGCGTGATCACGACTTGTGCGTCGCCCCCGCGCGCCGTAATCCAGATCGGATGGTCCGGAGTCCCCTGGAGGCTGATGTTGAACAGCGACTCGATGGAGTACGTCCCGCCGCCGATCTCCAGCTTCTGCCCGGGCTGGAGGGCGCGGATCGTCTCCTTCAACATGTCCCCGTTCTCGTACTGGTTGGACGCGGGGTCGTACCAGTACTGGAGGACTTCCGTCGGCTGGGCGTCCGCCCAGGGCGGAGCGTAGGGACCGATGGGAATCTGAGCGAAGAGCGAAGTAAAGTGCGCAGAGGCGAATAGCGTCGCGACGGCAAGGCTCCAGCGTTGGAGTCCGTCGAACGCCCTCACCCGCGCCGGTAAGGGAAGCTGCATGGTTGTCTGCCTTTTCTGCCTGAAGTGAAGTGCAACCGCGGCTGCGTATCTGCCATGAAGCAGCCGTTAGGCGGCGGAGTGTTTGTCGCCTTTCGACGTAGGTCAACCCATATGCGGCGCGCGCGTGCCTAAGTCCCCCGCGCGCAACTTGTATGCGAATCGGGGGAACCCCACGATGAAGCGCAAGTACCCCTCCCGAAGACCCGTACTTGGACGACACATCGACCCAGAGCCGCGGGGCACCCGGGGATGCCCCAGGACGGTCCAGAAAACGCCGTCGATCGGCGCTTCGGCGAGCCGGACCGCGAGAAACGGGGCTGCTTTGCCAGGGAAACCGGGAACGGGTGTGCCGGTCGCGACAATGAGGGGGCGATGGACGAATCCCTCGAAGAGCTCTTCGCACGCTACCGCGAGCGCGACGACCTGGATGCGCTGGCCCGCGTCTTCGATCGGGTCGCGCCGCGGCTCCTGGCGCTCGCCCGGCACTTGACCAGCGATCGAGCCGCCGCCGAGGACCTCGTCCAGGCGACGTTTCTCGTGGCGATCGAGCGGCGCCGTCGCTTCGATCCCTCGCAGCGCCTGACAGGTTGGTTGACGGGCATCCTGACCCGCACCGCACGTAACCGCAGTCGCAAGCGCAGCCCCGAGCTCGTCGAAGTCACGGCCGAGGGAGGCTCCGATCCCCTGCGCGACGCCGCGTCGAGAGAGTTCGCCGCCGAGCGTGAACGCGCGCTCCAGCGGGTCCCCGCCGCCTACCGGCCCGTCGTCACGATGCACGTCGAGCGCCACCAGGCGCCCGGCGAGATCGCCCGCGAGCTCGGCCGTTCGCCGAGCACGGTGCGCGTCCAGCTCCACCGCGGCCTCGCACACCTACGCCGGGCACTCCCGGCGGGGTTCGCCCTCGGTGCCGCGGCGCTGGTCCAGCCGCGCGGCCTGGCGGCCGTGCGCGCCGCCGTCGTCGAGCGTGGTGCCCGACCGGCACCGCGCACCATCCTGCTCCTCGAAGGGGTCCTGATGAAGAAGCTCCTCGTGTTCGCCGCCGGCCTCCTCGCGCTCGTCGGCATCGGCTCCTTTTGGTTCTGGGGCCCTGAGCACCCCGTGGAACCCGAGACGACGGCGAGCCCGGGCACAAGGGCGGCAGCGCTGGAGGAGACGCCGACGGAGGCCGCGTCGATCGAGGAGGTCGAGTCCGCTTCCGAGCGCGCCGCGCTGGTCGCGTCCGAATCCCCAGCCCAAGCCGCGTCCCTGGCACCGGCCCTGCGCGTGCGCGTCCTCTGGGACGGCGTCGATGCGGCCGGTGACGTCATGGTCGAGGTGACGCCACAAGGGTTCGCTCAGCCCGAGCAGCACAAGCGCTTCGCGGCCACGGGTAGCGATGGGAGCGTGCTGTTCGAGGACCTACCGCCCGGCGCCGCTCTCGTCCGCGCGGATCGCGAGATGTACGGAATGGGGCACACGGTCGAGCTCTCGGCTGGCGCGGTGGCCGAGCTCTCGATCTCGATCGGCGACGAGCGGACCGTCTCCGGCACCGTGTTCTCAACTGCCGGCAAGCCGGTCGCCGGCGCCACGGTCTGGCTCGGCTGGCAGGACCAAGGGTTCGCGGTGGCGACGACGTCCACCGACGGCACCTTCCTCGTCTTCGCGCTCCCCAAGTTCGGGTCACTGCACGCGAGCGCGCCCGACCACGGGCTGTCGGATCGACTCGACATCGCCGGCCTGCCCGAGCGCGACAGCACGCGCATCGCGGACTTCCACCTGCTCGGCGAGCCGGCGGGTCTGGAGGGGCGGGTCGTCGACGCCGACGGTGTTCCCACTCCGCACGTGCTCGTGCGCATCGAGCCCCAGTTCTTCAAGACCGGCGGTCACTTCGTTCCTTTCGCGCCGGTGACAGTGATCAGCGACGGCGACGGTCGTTTCTCCGCGCCCGCGCTGCACGAGGGCGTCGCGGAGATCGTGTTCTGCGGGCCTGGGACCGCGCTGGGCGTGGCCGCGATCTTCCTCGACCCGGGCGAGACGGAGACGATCGAGCTGGTGCTGCCGCGCGCCGCGTCCGTCACCGGCACCGTACGGGATCAGCTCGGCGAGCCGATCGAGGGGGCGCGGGTCTCGCAGGGCCTGCAAGCCACCGAGACGGCGGTGATCGGTCGCAATTGGCGCCGTTCGATCGGTCTCTCGGGACAACACCTCGCCCGCATCGAGATCCGTACGGCGGCGGACGGCTCGTACCGCCTCGAGGGCGTCGCGCCGGGACCGGTCCAGATCATCGTGTCCGAGCGGGTCGACGGGAGCGAGGGGCGCACGTCGATCGAGCTCGAGCTCGCGCCCGGCGAGGAGCGCGTTTGGGACGCCGTCCTCGGTGGCCGGCCGTCGATCACCGGACACGTCCTCGACGAAGCCGGTGCGCCCCTCGAGGGCTGGCTCGTCAGCGCACGGTCCGAGCAGAGGCCGATCGAATTCCCGCTGCGTGCGACGACCGACTCGGCCGGGGCGTTCGAGGTCGTCGACTGCGGCGACGCCAGCTACGTGCTCGAGGTGTTTCGCAGCGAGCTCGTCGACGCACCGAGTCTGCGGCTCGTGCCGGTCGAGCCCGGCGCCGCTCCACTGCGGCTCGAGGTGCCTGCGAACCGCCGGCCCAACGCATCGATCCGCGGTCGCGTCGTGCAGGCGGCTGGGGTCGCGCTGCCCGCGGGCTACCTGTTCCTCGACTGCGCGGGCTCGGGGTTCCACGCCTCGACGCCGGTCGACCGCGAGGGCCACTTCAAGTTCCAGAAGCTCGTCCCTGGCACGTACCGCCTCGAGGCGCGCGACGGGATGAACGGCCCGCGCGTCGTGCTCGACCCGATCGAGCTCGGACCGCGCGCCGCACACGATGTCGGCGAAGTGACGCTCGCGGACTACGGGTCGCTTGAGGTCGAGGTCGTGCTGCCGCCGGGAACCGAGCTCGAGGAGAGCCAGATCCGCGTCCACGTCTCGGGTCGAGGCGACTCGCGGCACACCACGACCCACGAGGATCTGCGCTACCGCGCCGAGGGGCTCGTGCCCGGCCGCTACCACGTGGAGGTACACGCCAAGGGGCACCTGTCCGCGGTGCGCCAGGTCGGCGTGCTCGGCGCGCAGGTCGCCGCCGAGACCGTGGCGCTCGCGGCGGGCGCGAACCGCTACGTCCGACTCCTCTCGCCGCCGGGCGCGCGCGTCTCGAAGGATGCTCGCCTACGTCTTTGGAACGCCGCGGGCGAGCTCCTGGTCAATGCCCGCGCACGCGGGAGCGAGCGCGAGGGACGCGTCATCTTCTACGTTGGCCGCATCGGCCTGGCGCCGGGCGAGTACCGCTTCGAGGCTTCGACAACGGTCGGACGCTACGCCGAGCCGGCGCACGAGGCGACCGGAGAGCTGAGCGTGCCGGCGGTTCCCGGGGAGGAACCGCTCGACATCGACCTCGTCCGGGCGGACTGAGTCTCTATCTCGAAACGGCATCGGCACCGACGGCGCCATCGGCCTCGTAGACGCTGTCTAGGTAGGCGTAAGTTGCCTGCAAGTCACCCGCGATAACCAAGTCCCTCAGAGTTTGGTCGAACTGTTCTGCAGGAGACCCCGGCTCGAGCGACCAGAAGCTCAGTTCCGCAGTGTCGACATAGCTCGCCATGTTCTCGAGGGCCCGGTCATCGACTTCCTCCATCTCGAGAATCGTGCGGAACGTCGAACGCCGCGGATGGCGCGCCCAGCGCGCAGCGGGCATGTCGAACGGGACGGCGCCGTCAGGTGGCGCTGAGCCCTGGGGCAACAGCTCCACCGTCGCACCCGGTCGAATATGCCGGCTGATGACCCAGGCGCTGCAGACCTTGTCGGGCTCATGCAGACCGATCGAGTAGAAGCTCTGCGAGCTGGACGCAGGTGCCTGCTCGGCAGGGCGGCCACAGCCTACGCACAGGCCGAGCACGGCGAGCCAGGTCGGGGCGTACCGCATCTGCTCATCTCCAATCCGGTGACGCGCAACGGCGCGGGTCCCCGAACGGCCGAAGCTCTCTCGCCTTTCCCGTCTTGCGGGTCAAGATCCAGATCGAAGACTCGCCCGACCGCGTCGAGACAAATGCAATCTCGCCGCCGTCTGGACTGTAGACCGGATCGGTGTCAGCCGCCGGATGCTCGACGAGCGGCTGCAGCTCTCGCGTTGCGACGTCGACCGCATAGAGGTCGAACTGACCGCCTTTCTTCGACGAGAAGGCGATCTCACGCCCATCGGGCGACCAGGCGGGCTCGACCGAGAGCGAATCCAAAAGGGTGAGTTGCCGCGCCTCGGAGTGGTCGACGCGCGCCTCCCAGATCTCGGCCACAACGCGGCCCGCCCACCGGCTGTGGACGTGGGTGTAGGCGATGCGCTCTCCCTGCGGCCCCCAGGCCGGGAAGAACTGCGCGGAGACCATCTCGATGGTGCGCGTCGGTGTCGCACAACCTTCCATCCACCGCCATGCCGGCCCGAAGACGAGATCGTCGCTCGACTTCGACTCGGTCGGCGGCCTCAGATCCACGAGCGCGATGTTCGTGTCGTCCCTCGTCCGCTCTGCGCGGCGCGCAAACAGAACCGAGTGTCCGTCGGGCCCGAGGGACGGTTCCAGGTACAGGCTGTGCTCCGCCGCCTGAGTGACCCGGCGCGGCTCTCCGCTATCGAGCGCGAGGGCCCACACGCCGCCTGCACTGTCCTCGTAAACGACCTGCTTGCGCTTGGGCCCGAGTGACGGTGAGTCCAGGGAAGAGGGGACCGGGAGCAGGTCCGTTCGAAGAGAACGCCCGCTCCGAGGCGAATCGGAGCGGGCGCCGAAGGACTCGTGGTGTGTGTCAGAAGTTCGGCGGAGGGAGGGAGTCCCTACAGGAAGAGGATCTCGATCCCGTCCGTGAAGTTGCTGGTGAGGTTGGGGTTGTTGTCGCGGTGCCACGCCTGGAAGCGCCACGTCTCGCCCGACATGATCGCGACCGGCGGACTGACCGGAATGTCGTTCGTGTCGACGTCGAGGTCGAAGGCGCCGCCCGGGCCCGAGTTCATGATCTCGCCCGGACGATTGAAGCGTCCGATCGGGTTGCCGAGGCAGATGAAGCCCTGGCTACCGGGCGGGTTGAAGAACGCCATGTTCTGGCTCGCCAGGAAGAAACCGAACTCGTTGGGCGGAAGGTTCGACGCCTCGATGTTCAGCGGGTTCCCACCGGCGACGGCGATCCCGGTCGCCGAGATCACGCCGGGCTGAAACGTCGAGTTCGGCACCGCGGGGCCGCAGTAGTTCGTTCCGATCGGGCCCGGCGCTCCGCCGTCGTTGAGCAGGAAGTTGACGGAGCCAGCCAGGAAGTAGTTGTTGCCGCTTCCCGTGGTCGGGTATCCGAACGTTCCGCCAAAGAGCTGCTCGGAGCTCAGGAACGTGATGTCTGCGTGGTAGTTCGGCGTGATGCCGGACGCGTTGAGGTCCGGGTAGTGATCGAACGTCGCAGCGGCCGGCGGCCAGAACGCCGCGACCTTGTAGTCCATGGCGCCGACGAGGGTGATGGGCGCGATCGACGTGTACCGGAAGTCACCGGTCATGGTCGAGCCGGCGGTGCCGGCGGCGATGGTCGTCATCGCCTGCAGCGTCTGCGTCGCCGAGTCCCAGATCGCGATCTCGTGTGCACTGCCCATTCCCGGATCGGGAGAGGGCGCTGCGCGGTCGAAGGCGCCAAGCGCGACGACGCTCTTGTCCTGCGCCAAGGTGAATTCCCAGCCGATGGTCCGTTCGCAGCAGAACGCGGACATCCAGACGACGCCGGGCGCCGTCGAGTCGAAGTCCTGAGCGGGCACGATCTGTGCCGAGGCAGAAGCGGTGAGCACAGCTGCGAAAGCGGCTGCTACGGCAGCCCTTCTGGTTTGAGCGGTCTTGATTGTGTGAGCTAACATGGAGGTGAGCCTCTGTTCGGGAAATGAGCCTCTATGAGCGATAGAGAGTTTCGACGAATCGAAGAGAGTTCGAGAAGGATAGGTCCAGATCAGAAGCATACGCCACGGCTACGAGGCTGCCAACGTCAGGGAGCTTTAGGACCATCAGCAGCCTCCAAAGGAGACACGCGGAGTCGGCCCGGCCAGCGGCTCGACTCCGCGCGCATCGTTTCGGCCCGCGGAAGGCAGGGGGCTCCCCCCCCTTTTTTTCGTAGCCGCTACTGGAAGGCGATCGATACGCCGTTCGAGAAGTTCGACGTGTCGAAGACCGACGTGTCGCGGAACCAGGTCGTGAAGTTCCACGTCTCGCCCGGCAGGACCGCCACGGGCGGGGTCAGGGGCAGGCTCGTCAGGTCGATCACCAGCTCGAACGAACCCGTCACGCCGGTGTTCTGCACGTCCTGGATGTAGCGCCCGATCGTGCCGCCGAGACACAGGTTGCCCGAGCTCCCA
>JAAELL010000036.1 GCA_024226735.1 bacterium
CAAGACGAGATACCGCGTTGCAAACTGGCCGGAGTACGAGCAGGGGCTGGTTCGTCGCGGCGACGTCACCGTCTGGTTCACCCCTGCTGCGGTCGCGTCGTGGAAGCCGACATGCAACGGGAAGCGCGGTGGTCAACGCCGGTACTCGGACCTCGCGATCGAGACGGCGATCACTCTGCGCCTGGTCTTCCACCTGCCACTGCGCCAGACCGAGGGCTTCCTGCGGTCGATCTTCGGGCTGATGGATATCGATCTCGTCGCGCCCGATCACACGACGCTCTCTCGTCGAGGCCAGCACCTCGACGTCAGGCTCCGTGGAGTCCCCACGGGCAAAGCTGTCCATCTCATCGTCGACAGCACGGGCCTGTCGATCGTGGGCGAAGGTGAGTGGGCCGCCGCGAAGCATGGCCGGATTGGCCGGCCGATGTCGGTCGCGACCGGGCGCTGAGATCGTGGGGATGGGGGATCTGACCGCGCGTTTCGATCGATGCAACAACGCCGCAGGTTACCGGACCAGTCGACGCCCGCGGCCGGGTGCCCGAGAAACCGGGGCACCCCGGTAACGAAACGCGTTTCGTGGGATCATGGTCAGTGATGGATCCAGACCACGCTTCGACCGTTCATGGGCTGGCGACCGCGGCCCACCGGCTCTTCGTCGCGGGCGCCGCTCTATCGGCGCTGAACGCGCTCGCTGCGGCCCAGTGCCCGCGCACAGAGCTCGCCTCCACGGCTCCACGCCCCTACGACCTGTTCGGCGAGGCCGTCGCGATCGAGGGCCGGCTGGCGGCCGTCGGGGCGATGCTCGAGGACCAGCCCGTGGCGTCCACGGGGGCGGCCTACGTGTTCGAGCGCACGGGTGGTGTCTGGGGCAACCCGGTGCGCCTGCAGGCACCTGCGCCGATCGGCGCGGACTGGTTCGGGGCGGCGCTCGCCTGGCGCGAGAGTGCCCTCTTCGTCTCCGCAAAGCGGCGGGCACCCACGGGCGGGCCCGAGACCGGCTCGGTCCTGCTATTCGAGCAAGTCGCGGGCGCATGGACGGCCACGGACGAGCTCGTGCCCAGCGACGGGGAGCACTTCGACTGGTTCGGAGCGGCGCTCGCGGTCGACGGCGACTGGGCCTGCATCGGCGCGCCCTTCAAGGCCGGAGCGACGCCGAGCCGGGGAGCCGTGTACTTCTTCGAGCGCACGCCGATGGGATGGGAGGAGCAATTCCGGATCGCGAACCCCGACCCGGCGACCAGGCTCTGGTTCGGATGGCGGGTCGCGCTCGAGGGCGACACGGCGCTCGTCGCCGCGCGCGACCCGGACGGCGGCGCAGTGTACGTGTATCGCCACAGCGCGGGCGGGTGGACGCAGGCCGACCTGTGGCGGCACCCGGCGCTGGAGGCTGGCGCGGACTTCGGTCAGGCGCTGGCGCTCGCAGGAGGCACGGCGCTCGTCGGCGCTCCGCGCGACGACGGCGCAGACACCGACGCGGGCGCGGCGTACCTCTTCCAGCAACTCGGCGCAACTTGGCTGCCCGCGGGACGCCTCGAGGCGAGCGACGCGGCGGCGGGTGACCGCTTCGGCACGTCCGCGGCGCTCGACGGAGAGCTGCTCGTGATCGGCGCGCCGGAGGAGGACACGCTGGCGCCCGACGCCGGCGCCGCCTACGTCTTCCTGCGCGCGGAGTTCGTGTGGCGCGAGAGCGCGCGCCTCCGGCCCGCGGCCCCGGCGGCCGACCTCGGATTCGCGAACGCGCTCGCCGCTTGCTGTGACGCGGCCGTGGTCGGGGCGCGCAAGGACTCCCTGCCATCCGCTCCGGGCCGCGCCTTCGTGTTCGAGGAGCTCACGACCTGCGGCGCACCCGTGGGGCTCGGCGTGCACGAGTGCAGCCCAGCGGTGGAGAGCTCCGCGGGCTGGCCCGGCAGCCTGTCCGCGGTCGGCAGCGCGTTCGCAGGGCTGGGCACGTTCGCGCTCGAGGCCTGCCACCTGCCGCGCGAGCGCTTCGCCCTCGCCCTCGCCGGACGCAGCCCTGGCGTGCTCCAGCCGCCCGGCAGCAGCGGCGTGCTGTGCCTCGGTGGGGACATCGCGCGCCTCTTGGCGACGCTGCAGTCCACGGGCGGCGCGGGGACGTTCCGGGCACCCGTCGACCTCGCCTCCATCCCCACCAACCCTCCCCAGCCCGTCCTCGCGGGAGAGACGTGGCGCTTCCAGGTCTGGTTCCGCGACGACCTCGGCGGCCCGACCTCGAACTTCACCGACGCGGTCGTCGTTCCGTTCCATTGAGCATGCAGATTCGCTCCCTCCCGTTCGCCATCGCCGCCCTGCTGTGCGCCGGGCATGCTGCAGGACGGGCCGTCGCGCAGTGCGCCGGCGTTCCGCTCGATCCCTCCGCGGCGACCCACAACGCCCGGTTCGGAGAGGCCATCGCGCTCGACGGCGAGACCGTGCTCGTCGGCGCGTGGGCGGACGACGAGCTGGGCGTCGAGACCGGCGCCGCATACGTCTTCGAGCAGTCGGGCGGCGCATGGAACGAGGCCGCGCGGCTCCTGCCCGACGACCTCGAGCCATTCACGTGGTTCGGGTTCGCCGTCGACCTCGACGGGACGTGCGCCGTCGTCGGCGCGCCCATGGAGGACGAGGCGGCCGCAGACGCGGGCGCGGCGTACGTCTTCGAGCGCGTGGGCGGGATCTGGTCGCTCGCGCAGGAGGTCCTCGCCGCGGACGCCGAGGCCTTCGACCGGTTCGGAGGCGCGGTGGCCGTCGACGGGTCGGTGCTGGTCTGCGGCGCGATCGGGGACGACGACCTCGGGACACTCTCCGGCGCGGCGTACGTGTTCGAGCGCTCCGGTGGGAGCTGGGTCCAGACGGCGAAGCTCCCCGCGAGCGACGGGTCCCCCACGAACTGGTTCGGCCAAGCGGTGGACGTAGAGGGCGACACCATCGTCGTCGGCGCGGACGGGGCGGATGGACGCGGCGCGGTCTACGTGTTCGGGCGCGCAGGAGCGACGTGGGTCGAGGTCCAGAAGCTCGTCGCCTCGGACCGCCAGCTCGGGGATCGGTTCGGGAGGGGCCTCGCCTTGTCGGGAGGCCGCCTGCTCGTCGGCGCGCCGTGGGACGACCACGCGCACGCGGACGCCGGGGCGGCCTACGTGTTCGAGCACGACGGCGCGGCGTGGGTCGAGCGCGCGAAGCTCGTGTCGAGCGCGCCGGCCGCCGACCAGTACGTGGGCGAGCGCGTGGCGCTCGACGGGGACCGCGCGCTCGTGGGTCAGTGGCTCCTGGGGCAGGCGCCGGCCGCCCATCTCTTCGAGGCGCACGGCGGCGGCTGGGCGCTGCTCGCGCGCCTCGATCCACCCGCCGGGCCAGGGGCCTTTGGGGGGTTCGGAGCGGACGTCGCGCTGGACGGTGAGCGCGGGCTGGTCGGCGAGCCGCGCGCCCTGCCGCATGGGCTCGCGCACCTCATCGAGCCACTCTCCGCCTGCTACGTGCCCACTCCCATCGGCACGCCCTACTGCGCGGTGGCAGTGCCGAACTCGACGGGGTTGCAGGGCCGCATCGCCGCGGCCGGGGACACGCAGGTTCTCTTGAACGACGTCGTGCTCACGGCCGGCGACCTGCCCCCCCAGCGCTTCGGCTACTTCCTCGCGAGCCTGGACCAGGCGTTCGTGCTCCAGCCGGGCGGCAGCCAGGGAATCCTGTGCCTCGGCGGCACGATAGCGCGGTACGCCTCGGACGTGCAGAGCTCGGGCGCGACCGGGCACTTCGAGCTCGCGCTGGACCTCACCACCGTGCCGACGCTCCCCCCCCACGCCGTGGCCGCGGGCGAGACGTGGAGCTTCCAGGCCTGGCACCGCGACGTCGTGGGCGCGCAGCCGACGTCGAACTTCACGACGGGGGTGGCGGTCACCTTCCGTTGATGCGCCCGGAAT
Organism: bacterium; assembly: GCA_024226735.1. Lineage (GTDB taxonomy): Bacteria > Planctomycetota > UBA1135 > UBA1135 > JAAELL01. The sequence continues at coordinate 3,915 of JAAELL010000036.1, forward strand.
CGCGGGCGCGCTCCACTCTCCGGACCGTCCCGTCGCTCAATCTCGCGGCTGCTCGATGGCGAGCGTGCGGTCGGCGACCGAACACGCGATCCCCATCTTCATCGCCTCCGCGGGATAGCCCAGGTCCGCCGGAGTCGGTGCGACCCAGCTCGAGCGTACGCCCTCGATCCGAATCTCGTCGGCCTCCGGATCGATCGTCACGGTCGCCCACAGCGGGTCACGGTAGGGCATCGTGAACTCGATCCACGGGTGGCTGGCGTGGATGTGCTGCGGGTAGCTCTGGTGTTTGTACTCGCGCCCGACCCAGTAGTAGGACATCGAGTTGACTTGCACGTACGGAATACCGGCGATCTCAACAACCGCGTCTAGGTGGTGGTGCCCGCTGAAGCACGCGAGCACGCGCCGCCAGCCGGCGCGTTCGTTCGCGCGCTCCAGGACGGCGCGCACGGCACCCGCGTTGTCGACTCCGCTCGGGTTCTCCAAGCTCTGGTGCGAGAGGACGACGACGGGTCCCGCGCCCGCCGTGAGCTCGGCATCGAGCCACGCCAGTTGTTCGGGCCCAACGTGGCGCGGGTAGCCGGCGTCCGCATTCTCGTGTCGGTCGTTTCCATCGAGAACGAGGAATTGCACACCGCCCCGCTCGAAGGTGTAGGTCGTCGCCTCGATGCCCCAGAAGGCCTTCACCTGTTCGGCGTCGAAACCGCCGTCCGTGTCGTGGTTGCCGCGCACGTGGTGGTGCGAGCCGTCGACCGAGTGAAACGTCTCGAGGAAACGGCGGTTCTCCTCCTTGGGCGTGCAGAAGTCACCGAGCTGGGCCACGAAATCGACCTTGCGCTCGTTCATTGCGTGAACGAACGCGTTCATGCGCTCGACGGCGTCGTGCATGATGTCCTGGTGCACGTCGGCGCAGAGGCCGAAGGTCACTCGATCGAGTCGACGGCGCCCTCCGTACGGCGCGGGCAATGCCAAGACGAGCGCGCTGGCGGCCCCTCCCCTCAGTGCCTGGCGACGTGTCAAGGACATGGAGCAAGGGTACATCGGGCCGCCTGCCGCCGCTCGGCACGATGATCAGCGCCGCCGGATCCCCTCCTGGGCCGCGACCCGAGCCCGAAAAGACGACCGGACAGATCCGACACCCAACTCCACCACCACCCTCCCCAAGGAATCCTGAAGCACCGGCTTGACCTCATCCAAAGACGGGTCCTCGGACCCTACGGGCACGAACGGCCGCCCGGGTGAGCCCATGAGTCTCCCTCAGACGACAGACGGACTGGTCTTCTCGATCAGCGCTTGCAGAGCGACGCGATCCGGCTCCATGCGCTCGGCGTTGACGGTCGCCACGATCATGTGGCCGATCTCGCTGGCGGATAGGAGTTCCAAGGGGTCTCACGCCACGCCCGGTCGCTGCTGGCGACCCACGTGCCCGAATTCGTGGCTTGGGGTCGTCCACGTGGAAGGCGGATCTACGATCGATGTACGGATAGAGAACGGAGCTGCAGTTCAA
>JAAELL010000037.1 GCA_024226735.1 bacterium
GACGCGACTTCGCTGCAAGTCTCGGAGGAGGCGCAACGCAGCAGCGGGCGGGTACGGGCCGACCAAAATGCCGCACAAGAGTGAATCACACCACTAGCTAATGGGCACACGTGCGGAAGCCCGCGAAGACGTCGTTGCGATGCGGCGGGAAGAAGTTGCGGTAGGCGCCGGTGGCGAGGCGCGAGCGCGTCGCCCACGCACCACCGCGAAGCACCTTGCGGTAGCCGAACCACGGCGCCGAGTACTCCCGATAGGGCGTGTCGACGACGTAGCCCGGATAGGGATAGAAGGCCGACGCCGTCCATTCCCAGACGTTGCCCAGCATCTGCCGGCAGCCGCAGGCGCTGTCACCGGCCGCGAAGGCGCCTACCTCCGCGCACCCGCCGGACCGCGCATCCAGGTTGGCGTGCTCGGGAGTGGGGCTGGCGTTCCCCCACGGGTAGCGTCGCTGCGAGCCGTTCCCACCGATCGCGGCCGTCTCCCACTCCTCCTCAGTGGGCAGCCGGCGGCCTGCCCAGGTGCAGTAGGCCTCGGCCTCGTACCAGCTCACGTGGCAGATGGGCGCGTGCTCCACCAGCGAGACGTGCCGGTCAAACTCCCTACACTCCCAGCCGCTGGCGGACCGCCGCCAGTTGTGCGGGCGCTCCGCACCTGCGCGCGTCCGCCATTGCCAGCCCTGGCGGCTCCAGAGCTCGCGCCGCCCGTAGCCGTCGTCCTCGACGAACTCGACGAACTCGACGTTGGTGACCGGGGCTCGCGCGATTCTGAACGGAGCGACTTCGACCGGATGGGCCCACCTCTCATTGTCGAAGACGAAGACGGCAGCTCGCGGGTCCGCGCCGACGAGCACAGTGCCGCCCGGCACCGACACGTCCCCCGGGCAGCTGCCTCCACTCTGCGCGGGCGCCCGCGGCGCGCCGGCGGGTCGAACCGGCGCCGGGTAGCCGAGCGTCTGTCGCATGTAGGTGAAGGCCTCGCCGTGCATGTCTTCGTGGAGCACCGCGAGTTGAACCAGGTAGGTCTCTCGCGGTCCCGGCTCGCCCCCTTCGAAGCGCGCGAGCACCAGTTCCTGAACGCGCCGCATGTAGTCCTCAGTCTCGCCGAGGGAGGGAAGCTTCAGCTCCCAGCGGTCGTCGTGATCGACGGTGAACGAGTTGTAGAGGTCGTCGCCGCCGGCGATCAGCGGCCCTGTGACGCAGCCGAGCTCGCGCAACATGAAGGCCTCGTAGAAGAAGGCCACGTGCCCGAGCTCCCAGAGGAACGGGTTCATGATCTCGAGCAACGGCACGCCAAGTTGCTCCTCCGCCAGGTCGCCGACGAGCTCGAGGGTGCGCGCACGCGCATCTTGGACCAGCCGTTTCAGCTCCCGGGTGGAAAGCCGGAGTGCGGGGGATTCGTGCATGACGGAGGGCGTCGTCATCTCGTCCTCGCCCAGTGGCTCTCGCCAGCCGCGATGGAGCGCCCGCCTGCGCCGTACGGTCTCGGTTCGGGCAACGCCGTCGTTCTGCGTACCTGCAAGATGGGCTCCTGCCGCTCGCGTGGCGGCCGTCCTGGGCCAAGTCATTCGGTGCCAACAGCCAATCTAGGAGGGACGCCGACCCACATATGTACGCAGACCGGCCACCCAGGTGCGTAGGCGCTGGACCGCCGGATGCGCCCTGAGCCCGAACACGCAGATGAGGATGCCCAACGCGGAGAGCTCGAGCCAGGGGTGCACGCTCACCTTCGTCACGTCGCCGTCACCCATGATCCAGACCTTGTACAGCCAGGGCAGCCAGGCCGCGACCGCGAGCTTCAGCCCCTGGCTGCTCCGCCGCCGCGGGTCGACCCTCTCCTCTGGCTCGACACGGGCCGCGCCCCCGGCCCCGAGCTTCGCCTCCTTTCGATCCAGCTCGCGCCCGGCTCGATCGAGGAGGCGCTCGTTCCTCCCCAGCGCCTTGTACCCGACACCGAAGGCCCAGACGTTCAGCAGGATGGCCCCGACTCCAGTGAGCGTGTGCACGGAGGGCGGGATGCCCAGCCCCCTGTACCCGTAGCCGAGCACCCCGGCGGCCACGATGGAGAAGGAACCGATGAGAGCGGCCGGGTAGCCGGCCCGGGTCCCGAAGTACTCGTTCGCCTCCTCGAGGTACTCCGGCCCGAGCCCGCAGTTCCGCTGAGCCTCGCGCAACACACGCCCGGTCACGAGCGTGAAGAGTAGGATCATGCAGTGGCACGCGATTGCCAGGAACGCCGCTGGGAGCCCGATGAGGAGGTGGGAGGGTGATGCCAAGATGCCCGAGCCCGCGGTGAGGACGAGGCCCGGAACGGTGACGACCAGGAGGGCCGTGAAGTAGTGAGTCATCCGCATGATGGTTCCTCCGTGCGGGGCGGATTCATGACGGGGACTGGCCCCAGTGCGTCCGCACGAACCGCGCGCCCGGTCGTGCGACGTCCTCGGCGTCGCGCATCAGGTCGCGCCAGATTCGCAGCAATCCACCGAGCTCAGGGTCGCTGCGCGAGAACGACTCGACGACGAGCCAGCCGTCGTAGCCGACCTCGTGTAGCATCCGGAACGTCTCTTCCCAATGCACTTGCCCGGAGCCGAGCACGCCGCGGTGACTCTCGCTCACCTGCACGTGCCCGAGGGTCGACGCGCACGCGGCGAGCGCGGCAGCCGGCGAGTTCTCCTCGATGTGAGCGTGGTGCGTGTCGTAGACCGTGCACAGCGCGGGGTGCCCGACGCGTTGCACGAGCGCGTGCGTTTCGGCCGCCGTCGTCAGGAAGTAACACTCGAAGCGGTTCAGGAATTCGACTCCGAGCCGCAGGCCGCGCTCGCCCGCGGCCTCGGCTGCCAGGTGTAGGACGTCGCTGCACCACGCTTTCTCGTCCTCGCTCGGCCCCGTGCCGGTGAACTCCGCGTACGCGGAGTGCAGCGGCCCGGCGAGCACCTCTGCGCCGAGGCGCCGGGCATTGTCCATCAGACGCAGGAGGTGCGCCTGCGCGGCGGCGCGCACGGCGGGGTCGGGGCTGATCGGGTTCGCCTCGCTCGTCGCAAAGCCGACCGCCGTGCGCGCGAGCCCGAGCGCGTCGAGCGCGGACCGCATGCGATCGAGCTCGGCGTCCTCGGCGCCCACGACTGGAAGCTCGACACCGTCGTAGCCCCACTCGGCGAGCCGCTCGAACCACGGCACGAGGTCCGTGCCGAGCGCGCCGGACCAGAACAGGGTCGAGAAACCGAGCTTCATCGTGGGGAGCGCAGGTACTGCAAGAGGTCGGCCAGCCCCTGCTCGCCGAGGCTCTCGAAGCCGGCGGGCATGAGGGAGGTTTTCGAGGGGACGATGACTTCGATGTCCACGCGGTCGAGGACGCGGCTCTCGGCGCTCTCCTCGAGGATCTCGACCGCCGTGCGCGTCTCGGCGACGAGGCGCCCACCGTACACGAGGCCGTCCTTCGTCCGCACGGTCCACAGTTGGTAGTTGGCTTCCACGCTGCGGTTCGGGTCGAGGATCGCGACGAGCAGCTCTTCCGTGGGCCTCTCTCCGATGCCGTCGAGCTCGGGCCCGACGCGGCTCCCGCTCCCGTCGAACACGTGGCATTTGGCGCAGTGCTCGGCGAACAATGCGCGACCGCGCTGCGCGTCACCCGCGGCGCTCGTCGCTGCGTGGAAGCGAGTCACTAGCGCTGCGCCGTCCGCGCTCGCAGATCGGCCGCGTGCGCGTGCCGCGAGCGCCTGGACACCCGGCTCCGGGTACTGCTCCAGCTGTGCCCACTGCGCCGGATCGACGAGCGATGGCGGGATCGCGCCGACCTCGACGGCCTCGAGCAGCGCGCGCGTCCACGGCTCGCGCAGCAGCAGCAGACGCACGGCGGCGCGCTGGGTCGTCGGGGACAGCGCTTCCCACCGCGCGAGCAGCGCATCGCCGGTCGCTGGAGCTCGGTTTGCCGATAGCGCGCTGAGCAGACCCGAAGCCAGTTCTGGCTCGGTCGCGACGTCGAGCTGAGCCAGGATCGTGCGCACCGCGCGCGCTCCGTCGTCGAGGCGCACGAGCCGCTCGGCCGCCGCCACGCGGGCCGCGGCTCCGAGCTCCGGGCTCGCGACGCTCTCACGCAAGCCCGCGAGCACGTCACCAACCTCGCTCGCGAAAACGTCGCGCTGCCCCCAGCGATCGGCGAGCTGCACGAGTTGGGCGCGCGTGCCATCCTCGAGCTGCGCGAGCACACGCGCCAGCGCAGCCCGGTCCGCACCAGTCAGTTCCGGCGCCACCCCTTCCGGCCAACCGCGCACGATTCCGTCGAGGAAGAGCTCTGCGAAGTCGGGCGGCACGTCGGACAGCGCACTCACTGTCGACACGATCGATTCGCTCGGTCCGCGCCCCGCGTAGTGCGCCGCGACGCGCGACGCCACGCGGCCCAGTGGCCCGGCAAGGAGCGGGTGGTCGACGCGTTCGAGCGTGACGTCGTCGAAGAATGCGGCACCGCGCGATTGCCCCCAGCCGCCGAACAGGCAGTTGATCGAGACGCGCTCGCGGCCGCCCACGTCAAACACGACCTCGACGCGCGTCCACTCCGTCGAGTCGACCGGCTGCGTACGCGCGTTCTGCGCGCCCTGGATCTCGTGCACATTGAGGAGCGCTCCGAGCCCGCTGCCCGGCTCCAATCCCTCCGTGCGGATCCACCCGCTCAACCGGTAGGTCGCTCCGGGCTCGACTCCGACGCTCTGATGCCAGCTGGTGTCGGCCCCCTCGCTGGAGTCGATGCGCAGAGCGTGCCCGGTGCGCCCCGCCTCCGAGCGCGTGTGTGTCGCCTTGCCCGAGTAGTGCCGCTCGGCCCAGCCCTGCGGCCGCATACCGGCGCCCTCCATGCCGGAGTTCTCGAGCACGTTGGTCGACTTCTTGCGCTCACCCGGGCGCTGTGTGATGCGTTGGCTGACAAGGATCGCCTTGAGGAAACCCGCGTCGTGGCGCGCTGCCGCGGCGGTCGCCGCGTCGGGAATCCAGCGGTCGCGCAGGTTCTCAGGGCGCTCGAGCACCGCCAGGACCGCGCGGCCCGCGGCCTCCGAGGCTGGCATCTGTGAGAGCGCGAGGAGCGCCGCCAGTCGCACGTGTGGCTGCTCATCTTCGAGCATGCGCGCGGACAAGACGACGTCGAGCGCCCATTCCTGGGGCGGCAAGAGCATCAGCGCCGCGCGACGCACGGAGGGCGACACGTGACGCAGGGACGCGACGAGCGCGTCCTCGACCTCTGGCGTCGGGTCATCGAGCGCCCCGAGCCCGGCGAGGCAGTACAACGCGTGCAACGCGCGCGGGGCGAGTCCGAGCGCGTCGGTTTGCTCGTCGCCGACGAGCGGTAGGAGAGCGGCGACCGCGCCCGGCCCGCCGCGCTCGATGAGCAGGCGCTGCGCAGTGAGGCGCCAGAAGAGGTTGTCAGCTCCGAGCGTCTGGACGAGCTCTGTCTGCGGCGCGCGCGACAAGTCGCGCGGCCGCGTGAGCTGGGCGTTCTCCGGCACGACGCGGTAGATGCGCCCGTGGACCTTGTCGCGCATGGGCGTCACGTACGCGTTGCCGCGCCCGTTCTCGAAGCCCGGCGGTGTCGGGTTGTGCTGGACGATGTACGCGTACCAATCGATGAACCACACGGCACCGTCGGGCCCGATCTCGGCCGCGATCGGCGCCGTCCACTCGTCATCACTTGCGACGAGATTCCACCCATCGCGCGCCACGAAGTGCGTCCCGTCTGGTTCGAGCAGGAAGCGCTGCACGAGGTGGCCCGTCGGCGCGTTCACGAACGCCACGCGGTTCCAGTATTCGCGTGGAAACGCGCGCGCCGTGTAGAGCGCGTGGCCCGCAGCGGCGGTGAACTTACCGTGGTAGTCGACCTGCCGCACGCCCGTCGTGATGGGATGGAAGTCGAGGGTTTCCGCGATCGTCTGCAGAGCACCGGGCGACCAGCCACCGAGCGGCTCGTAGTAACGGTTCGGAATCGCCATGTGCACGCTCGGGTTGCCATTGGCGGTCGAGCCGAAGACGAAGCCCTCCTCGCTGAATGCGAGGCCCCACGTGTTGTTGGTCGTCGACGCCAGGAACTCGAGCTCGGAGCCGTCGGGGCGGAAGCGGTAGAAGCCCTGACCGAAGCGCCGTTCGACGTCACCCACGACACCGCGGAAGCCGGCGTACCCCACCGAGCCCCAGATCCAGTTGTCGAGGCCGTAGCGCAAATGCGAGGGCCCCGCGTGCGTGTCGCCCGTGCCCCAGCCGCTGAAGAGTACCGTCCGTTCGTCCGCGCGGTCGTCGCCGTCCGTGTCGCGCAGGAACAACGTATCGGGTGCTTGCGCGACGACGACACCGCCGCCTGAGAAGGTCAGGCTGGTGGGGATGGACAGGCCGTCCGCGAAGACGGTGAAGCGGTCGGCGCGCCCGTCGCCGTCCGTGTCCTCGACGATCTGGATACGGTCGTGTCCCGCGCCGTCCTCGCGCTCGTTCGGGTAGTCGATCGTCTCCGCGACCCACAATCGCCCGCGTTCGTCCCAGGCCATCGCGATCGGTTTGCGCACGTCGGGCTCGGCGGCGAAGAGCTCGACGCGCATGCCGGGCGGAGCGACCATGCGGACGCGCGACGCGTCGGGCGCGAGCGGCGCAGGCACGCGGCGGAACGGCTCGCCGTGACCACCAGGTCGGTAGTTCGGGATGCGGCCCTTGGCCTCGGTCATCTCGAACGGTGACTCGGGCCGCGGGGCGGCGAGGGCCTCGTCAGCGACGCTCCAACGAATGCCACGCTCGAGCAGATCGTGAAATGCCGCGTTGCCCCACGTGCGGTGGTCGTGGCCCCACGCCGTGTAGAACACGCGGCCGCGGCCCTGCTTGCGCACCCACGTCCACGGCTCGTCATCGCGGCGCGCGAGGATCGTGCGGTCCGCGGCGTGCTCGTGATGCACGTACGTCTCGTCCCAGCTCTCGAGCGCCGGCAGGCCACGCAGCACAGGGTGCTCGGGCGCGACGCGCTCGGTCGTGAACACTCCTGTCCCGTGGCTCTGGAACTGCGCCCCGACCAGCGCCACGAAACGTGGCGAGTTCAGGAAGCAGTACGACGCGCAGTGCACCGGCACGAAGCCGCCGCCGCCTTCGACGAACCCGAGCAGGGCCTCTTCCTGCGCCGCCGTGATCGCTCCGTGGTTGGCGTAGAGCAGGACCGCATCGAAGCGCGCGAGCCGCGCCGGCTCGAGCACGCCGAGGTCCTCCTCGTAGTGCAGGTCGATACCGCGCGAGCGCATCTCCGCCAGCACCTGTTGCGCACGCGCGGCGGGCTGATGGGGGCCGCCATCGCCGAGGAACAGGACCTGGAGGGACTGACGCTCCTGCGCGTCACTCGCTGGTACGAGGGCCACGAACGCGAGCAGCAATGCGCCTTTCCAATCGGTCGTTGCCCCTCCCGAAGGCGCTCCGCGGCTCTGCGGTTCCGAGTTTCGGGGGTACCGGGGTCCCAACATGCACGAGATCATAGAGCGAGAGGGGGTTGTTGTGCTCGAGGAGCCGCGAGCCCTGTCGCGCGATCCGCGACAAAGAGGGGGTGAGAGCTCTCATGGCGGCCTCCGGCGTTGGCCGGTGATTAGGTGTCGAGCCGAGCTGTGGCGAGCACCTCCCGGATCTCGCGCAGCAGGGCGAGGTGCTGGGGGCTCCAATGGGGCGGCGAGACGACGCCGGCAGAAGGCTCGTCGCCGAGGCCGGCACCCTGTTGGGTGCGCACCCGGGCCATGATCAGGTCGCGGATGCGGGAAGCGTCGGCCACACCCTCGAGGAGCCCCTGGTTGGAGATCGTCGCTGGGTGGTCCTGCGTGCCCGCTCCCGCGCCAGCTGTCTCGACCAGCACGTCCTCGATCCCGAACAGTCTCTGGACCGGACCCGAGCGTACCCTGAGGTTCTGAACGTTGGCATACGTGATCGTCATCTCCTGGATCACCCAGATCCCACGGCGCAGGTGCAGGCTCCTCGGAGTCAACAGATACCAGGTCGCGTCGTAACGAAGGTGCAGCGCCACGTAGATCACGAACTCCGGGACGACGAGGAGCACGAGCGTGACGGGGAGGAGCAGAAGGGCGAGCCACGGGATGGCGACGAACAGCACGATCCAGCCAGCCAGGAGAGCGCCGTCCAAGAGGAGGAAGGCGAGCCAGAACCAGAGCTTCAAACAGCGCAGGAAACCCGGCGCCGGATGGAAGACCTCGTACGACTCCTCGGGATCGGACGGGAGCCGTGGGCCCCCGCGCGGAACCTTGAGGTAGCGCGCAATGACTCCCCAGAGACCGTCGTAGTAGCGCGTGGCGCGAGCTCGGATCGGCGGCGTGTCCTGCTCGCTCATGTGCCGTGCCCCCGTCCGCCTTCCCGGTCCCGGAGCAGGTCGCGGATTTGCCGCAGCAGATCCAGCGCCTCCTCGTCCGCCTCTTCCTCGGTGCGTGGTTGCGTGACGTGGCGAGCGCCGCGCATCTTCAGATACAGGTAGTCGCGCAGCCTGTCTGGCTCGAGGATCCCCACGATCGTCATCTCCGCGCCGGCGGTGCCGGAAGCCGTCTGGACCGCTACGGAGGCCAGACCCAGCCAGCGGTGGATCACGTTGCGTCGGACGTGAATGTCCTGGATCCTGCGGTAGGTGAGGAGGATCTCCTTGCGGAACAAATAACCCCAGGCCATGGTGACGCCTTCGTCGTCGATCCGGTAGCGGAGCGTGTGGTACTTGATCCACAGCGGGATGCCCACGAAGGGGAAGGCGGGCCCGCTCAGCAGGGAGACGATCAGGTAGTAGGTCTGGAGAGCACGCACCGGACGCCGGATCGCGGCGGCGTCGAAGGGGTCGTGTTTGCTTGGCGAAGCCATCTCTTGGATCTCGCAGCCATCATTGTGTCCGATGGACGGTCGCGGCATCAGTGGAAAGTGCGCGGGTAACGCGCGTGAACACTGAGGCCCCCAAGAGCGCGATCGCTCGATGGGAGCGGCCTACTCGGGCCGACCGATGGGGGCCGCGGCGCCGGAGCCGAAATGGCGGTCGATGTCGTTGATGTAGGTCCGCCCCAGACCTTGGCCGTTGTCCAGCAGCCAGCGCTCCACCGATTCGGAACCCAGGGGAGATGAGTGGGAGAGGAGCAGCTCCTGCTTCAGGCCGAGGAGCTCCTCCCTGGTGAGCACGACGTCGCGCAGAAAGAGCTCGACCAGGCGCAGGCTCGCGAGCGCCAGCCAGTCCGGCGCGCCGAAGACAAGCCGCCGCACGCTGCAGGCCCGGGCGAGCAGCTCGACGTACTCGCGGAAGGTGTAGACCTCGGGTCCGGCGGCGTCGATGTCCTGGTCGTCAGCGGCCTCGGCGGCGTCGGCGATGACCCGCCCGCAATCCGCCAGCGTGATGGGCTGCAGGCGCGCGACGCCGCTCGGCACGGGGAAGGCGGGGAAGTGGCGCAGGAACCAGGCGATGTTGCCGGAGAGTACGTCGTGAGGGCCGACGACCAAGGTCGGCCGGACGATGGCGTGAGACAGTCCACTCTCCCGAAGAGCTGCGTCGACCTGTGCCTTGCCCCTGTAGTACCCCAGGATCGAGTCGAGGGAGGCGTTGCTCACGCTGACGTGGACGAAGCGGCGGACGCCGGCGCGGTTAGCGGCGTCGATGAGCAGTTTCAAGTCGTCGACCGCCGTGTCGAAGCTCTTGCCTGCTTGTGAGAGGCGAATCCAGTAGGTGCTCACCAGGACGTCCGCACCCTCGAGCTCGCGGACCAGGTGCTCGGACTCGAAGGTCAGCGGCGCGACCGTGACCTGCTCGAACCCGGGAGGTCTGTGCCGTCCGGTGAGGGTGTGCAAGCCGAACCCCCGGCGAAGGAGCTCTCCTGCGACGGCTGATCCGATGTTGCTGAAAGCTCCGGTGACGACGGCGCGTGGCATGGAGGATCGAGGATGCCGGCTGCGGGGGTAGTTCACAACTTGGGTGACCACCCCGACACAGACCCGGACCTTCGGCGACCCGGTGCCGGCCTGGGCCTAAGTTCCCTGGGAATATGCCCACATCGGCCCCTGCTGCTGGGCCTGCGGAGCCGGAGGATCGTGCCATGGCATACATCCTTCAACGAACTGGTACTGCGGCCCTGTTGGCGGCTCTCCTGGCCTTCCTCGTGATTCCTGGGCTGTTCGGTCCAACCTCGGTCGCCGCTGGGCTGGAGCGGGAACCGGAATCGAACGCCGCGGTCATGAGGGTGGGGACCTTCGTCCGCAAGGACCTCCTGATCGCCTACTACTGCTCCGAGGTGCACACCGCTCACGTCAAAGAGCTGCAGGCCGACCGCGACCGCGCCCTCGCGGCTGGCGAGAAGGAGCGCGCGGCCGAGCTCGAGGCCCAGGAAGCGGCAGAGCAGGAGCACGCCCGCCGTCAGCTCGCCGGGGAGGCAACCCTGACCAACATCCTGCCGCACCTCGAGAAGGCCTGGACGCAGATCGCGAGTGAAGAGCGGCTCGACCTGATCGTCGAGCAACCCCTCTTCCGGCGCGAGGCCGTCGAGGAGGTCGACATCACCGCGGTATTGGCCGCCAAGTTCCCGGCCGCGGCCAAGAAGGGCGGGAAGAAGAAGAACACGAAGGAGAGCGGCGGACGCTGACCCGGTTCTCGCGAAGAGTCCAATCGGTGTGCGGCTACAGGTTTCCGAGCGTCAGCAGCGCCATCGCCGTGCCGTAGCTGCGGCCGAATTCGTGGCTGTCGACGAAGCTGCCGTCCAGCTCGGGGATGTCCTGAAGGATCTCGAAGAAGCGCTGCTTCATCGGGGCCGCCACCTCGTCCGGCAGGTGACGCAGGACCTCGCTCGTGTGGAAGAAGTCGTGGAAGAAGAAGAATCCCGCCAGCTCCCCGTCGGAGTGGAAGTCGTTGCGCCGCACTTGTTCGAGGCGATCGAAGTAGGTCCAGTAGTTGTCCATGGCGAAGGCGAGCCGCCCGCGCTGGCCCTGGCCCGCGCGCAGCAGGACGGCCTCACACATTGGCATGCGGCCGCACGCGTCCTTCAGTGACCCCGTGCCGGCCCGCGCCGATCCACCGTACGAGTAGGCTCCGTTCTCGTACCGCGCACTGAGCAGGGCACGCGCGCCCGCGTCGATTACGGCGTCGGGCACCTGCGCTCCGACGTCGCGCGCCTCGAAGAGACTCCAGAGCATGGCGCCTGTGCAGAAGGCGTTGCGATACTCGTGGGCGAAGAAGCCTTCGCCCCCCTGACGTTCGGCAGCAGCGGCGATGATCTCGGCCGCGCGTTCGAGCGCCCACTGGCTGTCCTGCGGGCGCCGACGCACGACGCGCGTCAGGTAGACCAAGCGGTAGGCGTCGGCGTAGACGTCCTCGTTCGAGCCGCGGTTCAAGTGTATGGGATCAAAGAGAAAGTCCTCTCCGTCCTGGAGCGCTTCGTCGATCCGCTGCATGCCGTCCGCGCCCAGGGCGCCGCGATTCTCGATCAGCGCGCTGCACGCCAGCGCGCTGATCGCGACCCACGTGTTCGTCGTGATGGCGCTCGAGCCCCAGTAGGCGTAGCGCGACTCGGTGAACCCGCCGTCGCCGCGCTGCTGGGACAGGAGGAAGCGCACACCGCGCTCGATCATCTCCTCCCGCGTTGGCGGAGGACCGTTCCAGGTCGTGTCGACCGGGAGCCCCTCGTAGGCGGCCTCGGGCAGGTACCCCATGTGCTCGAACCCTGCGGCGGCGGCGCCCAGCGGCCGATCGTCGAGCCCCATGGTCACGTTGGCGATGGCCCGGCGCCCGTACATCGTGTCGGGGTAGCGCTGGGCCACGACCTGGAACTGGCTCATCGCGCCGGTCTCGTCGCAGAGCGCGAGCCGGTTGAGCGCCAGCAAGTAGCCGGCCTCCGCACTGCCCCCACGGAACGCCGAGCCGAGCGGCGCGAGCGCCTCCAACGAGTTGCCGGTGAGCGTGTGCAGGCGTCCGCGTTCGAGCTCGATCTCGTTCCGCGCGGTCCGCAGGCGCGCGCGGTTCGGATCGTCGCGGGACGGTCGTTGGTCGCCGAGCGACTCGCGCCACTGGGCTTCCTCGGCTGCCAGCAGCGCGTGGGCCGCATCGAGCTTCGCCAGCGCTAGCGCGGGCCGGCGCAGGCGGCGCAGGTACGCCGCGGCGGCCAGCAGCCCGTCGACTCCGTCCTCATTCGGCGCGCTCGCTTCGACCGCCGCGGGCTCTGCCTTGGCCAACACGTTGCGCATGAGATTCGCGAACCACATCGCGTCGAAGGTCCGGATGCGCTCGATGTAGTGGACGACCTCGCCGTCTCCGTCCAGGAAGATCACCGCCGGCTCGACGCTCTTCAGCGGCCGAAAGGAAAACCGATCGCACAGCTCCTCGTCGAGCGTCATGCGCACCGGGACGAAGTGTTCCTCGAGCAGCTTGGTGACGTCCGCGTCGCAGAAGATCACCTGACGCATGTACACGTCGAGCACAGGAGCGCGGTACATCTGACGGCCTCGCGAGGACTCCTCGATGATGCGCGGCACGTAGAGGAAGACGAGCTTGCCCTCGGTCTTGCTCCGTGCGATGGCGCCGTCGAGGAACGCGCCGCGGTCGAGCGCATCCTCCTCCTCGGTCAGCGCACGCTTGGTACGCCCGCCGTCCCGGAAGGCGGCGCCGTCGTCCAGCCACGCGATGTGGCTGTCGAGCGCCAGCACGTCGGCGGGATGACGGTCCTGGGCCACGACGATACCGGAAAAGACGAGGGCGGGGAGCAAGAGGCTGGTGCGCACGGGGGACCTCATGGGTTCGTGGAGTGGGAGGTCGATTGTGGCAAGAGCCGGGCGATCTGGAGCTCGGCGATCTGTCAATTGCCACGGCTCGGCGCTCTCCGTGTCAAAGACCGCGTCGGCTGGCGATTGGACCTCCACGCAACGTGCGCAGGCGGCCGCCAAGATGCCCCCGTCCAGACCGCAGCGCAGGCCCTCCCCGCGGCGGTTGACACCCGCGACGCACGACTTCGACCCCTACGCGCAAGACCCCCCCCCCCCCCGCCCC
>JAAELL010000038.1 GCA_024226735.1 bacterium
GCACGGCTGGCGCGAACACTTTCAGGCCGAGGTCGAAGCGGAGCGCGACCTGGCGCTCGCGCATTTCGCCGGCCAGTAGCCGCTATCGCTCGACCGGATCGTCGACCCCACTGTCAAGGTGGGCGTCACGCGACAGTTACTGGCTACGCGCCCTATCGGCGACAGGCCCTCGTGCGCGTCGGTCCCGACGGTGCGGACATGCAGCGCGACGAGACCGAGACATTTGAGCGCAGTTTCGAGAGCACGCTGTTCGAGGCCGCCGTGGACGCAAGCCAAGGCCGGGCATGGGCTCGAGAGCCCGGGGATGCTCCCGGCGAACGGTGGTGGTCGACGCAAGGCCGGCACTTGAGCTTGGCGTCGCGTATTGCCGGCGTGGCCGGGGGCTTGTCCGATCGTTTGCGTGAGGCAATCGCGTCAGTGCTGTCGGTGGACACGCTGAGGTTGCGCGAGCTGGCGCAGCCGGTCGGTTATCGAGCCGTCGGCCGCGCGGTGTGCACGGTCCTCGGGCGGCTTGGCGGTAACGCGCTCGCCTTCGCCCGGTTGCTGCGCTGCGGACACCTGATCGGGCACTGGGGCGAGCCGCTGCACTGGGATCCGAAGAGGCACGCGCTCGAGCGCAGCCCGTTCCCTCATCCCGATACGGCTGCGCCGTCGTGAGTCTTCCCGCGCTCCGCACCATTCCACGAAAGCGGGACATCGGCACGATCGCGCCCGCTTCCTACCGTGTCGCGCCATGGCCGATCACTCGAGCCGCGCGCTGTTTCGCTTCTCGATCGTCTCGCAAGTCGTCGCGCGCATGCTGCGCGGAGAGCAGCGAGCGCAAGCGGTGCAAGCCGTCGCGGACGCGTGCCATCACGGAGCCTGTGGCGCGCCGCGCCGTGTGTCGGCGCGCACGATCTACCGTTGGCTCAAGGCCTACGAAGAGCTGGGTACGCGCGGGCTCGAGCCCGCGTCGATACCCTTGCGCAAGAGCGCCGCTCTGCCCGCCAAGCTCGTCGACTTCCTCGTCCGCGCAAAGCAACAGGACGAGCACGCCTCGATTCCCGAGCTGATCCGCCGCGCTCGTGAGCGCGGCGTCCTTCGCCCAGACGAGGCCGTCTGCCGTACCACGGTCTACCGCACTCTGCTCCGACTCGGAGTCTCGCTCGCGCGACGCAAGCGCGCTTCCGAGCGAGACGCCCGGCGCTTCGCCTACCCGCACCGCATGGACATGGTCCTGAGCGACGGAAAGCACTTTCGTGCCGGCGCCCAGCGCAGGCGCCGCTTGGCCATGTTCTTCCTCGACGACGCCACGCGCGCCGGGCTGCACGTCGTCGTCGGCACCTCGGAGACCGCCGCGCTCTTCCAGCGCGGACTCTACGAGTGCATCTGCCGCAGTGGATTCATGACGGTGATCTACCTCGACCACGGACCCGGTTTCATCGCCGGTGATACA
>JAAELL010000039.1 GCA_024226735.1 bacterium
GGCTCTGGCTTTGGGGCGACCGCGATCGGCGCCTCCAGCGGCGGCGGAGGCGGCTCCCAGATCTCGATCGGCTCGGGGAAGTCCTCGCCAGGGACGGGCTTCTGGGAATCCTGGGTGCGAGCCGCCAGGCGCTCGTTCACTGCGCGTGCCTGCTCGCGCCGCCGGCGGCGAGCGGCCCCGACCGCGCGACCGCCCCAGCGGGACACGGAGTCGACTCTCCGCGCGTACTTCTTGTACTTGCTGAAGAGGATGAACGAGCCGATGGCGAGCGCGAAGAGAAACTCCATGGCGTGCCCATGAGGGTACGCAGCAGAGACCGAGACCTTCAAACGAATCGGCGCCCCGAACCGGCCGGCCGGGACGGGACGCCATTCCTACGAGCCTGGAGCCCTAACCTCCAGTCGGCCTAAATGGACGACTTGGGATCATCGGGTGTGAGTCGATCACTGGAGCTCGTCACTCCAGGCGCCTCTCGAGGAGGAGTCGGCCCGGATGAATCCATCCGAGGGGACCCTCAGCAAGTAGAGTCACCTTGCCGCTCGGCTCCCAAACCGCGACACGAGCCCCGAAAACCCGGCTCAATCCCCAACCAGCTCGACCTGCGCGAGCAACGCCTCGTTGTTCGGGAACATTTGCAGGCCCTGTTGCCATGCGGCGAGCGCCTTCTCGGTGTTGCCGATCTGCTGGTACATGTTGCCGAGCAGCAGGTGCGTCTGTGCGTGGTGGCCCTGCGGCGTTGTGCCGGCTTGCTGTTCGATGAGGATCTCGAACTGTTGGATCGACTCGTTCTGCTTGCCGAAGACCGGCGGCCAGAAGCTGAGCGCGACCGCCTTGTGGAAGCGTGCTTCCCAGTGCTCGGGGTCAACCGTGAGCGCCTGGTCGAATGCGCCGTCCGCCTTGTCCGCGAGCACCCCCGCGAGGGGGCCGGCGCCGACCTCCTGGATCTTCTGCAGGTACGCGACGCCGAGGTCGAGCTGCGCCTCGGTGTCCCCCGGCGCAGCCTCCGCGGCGGCCTCTAGGTGCTCGATCAGCTCGTCGATGCGGCCCGCTTCGCGCACGGCCTGCCACAGCTCTTCGCGCTTCAGGTCGTCGAGGTCGTCGTCCAGGAGTTGAGCGAGCAGGTCCTCGACCGAAGCATCCGCGACGACGAGCCCAGCGACCTTCTCCGCCGGCTCGGGGACGATCGTCTCCGAGGACGCGTCGACGGTCGCGGAATGCGACTCGAGGAAGCGACGGACCGCCGCCTCGATCTCCCCCACCGGGACGCGACCGGTGGAGACCAACGGCGAGGCCGTGTCGCCCTTGGCGCGCAGGGCCGCGAGCTGGTTCGCGAGCTCGGACTGCTGGCGCTCGATGGCCTCCAAGGACGCCTGTAGCCCGTCGACGTCGACCGCTTGTTGCGGCTCGGGCGCGATGGACTTGGAGACCCCGAAGCTGACCGCGGCGGACAGGACTGAGGCGACAACGACGACTTGTGCAGTGCTCATGGCGTCTTGGTGCTCCCCGCGGCCGGGGTCATTCGCACAAAACGCGGAATCCGGACTCGCGTCAGCGCAGAACCAGGTCGACGACGTTCTCGTCCGGAGCGACCACGTCGACGTCGCTCTGCGCTGAGCCGCGCTCGGGGTGCGTCACCCGGATCCGCCAGCTCCCCTCACGGATCGCGACGACGGTGAGCTCGCCGCGCACGTCGGTGAACGGCTCGATCTGGTAGAAGAGCTCGCGCCCCTGTCCGTCGTAGATCCGCACCCGCGCGCGGAGCACCGGTGCGCCGTTCGGGTCCGTGACGCGCACGCGCAACGGGGCCCCGGAGGGCAGCTCGAAGTCCTGCTCGATCGCGTCATCGCCGACTGTGAACGAGTCGGAGTTGAACGCCCCGGATCCGTGGTGCCGGCTGACGATGCTCAACCGGTAGCGTCCGTCGCGAAGGCCGTGAAACTCGTACCGTCCCCGAACGTCGGTCTCGCCCTTACCGCAGAAGTCCCAATCGTCGGCGTCGAGCTTTTGCAGGACGAGCATCGTCGCCCCCGCAGGCTCGCCGTCGCGTCCACGCACGATGCCCGAGACGCGACCGGGCGGCAGCACCAGGTCGACGACGACTTCGCCCGTCTCGCCCACCTCCACGTGGCGCGCAAACGTCATGGTCTCGAACACACGGTTCACGAAGAGGCCGTAGCTGCCCGGCGCGACGTCGCCGAACTCGAAGCGCCCCTGCGCATCCGACGGCACGACCGTCCACAGCTGCCACCCCTCCTCACCCATCGGCGCCATCGCGATCTTGCAGTCCCGCACCGGCTGCCCTTGGGCGTCGCGCACGACACCGGTCACCTGGCAGCGCCCGGCGGGCGCGAGGAAGTCGACCTGTGTCGTCTCGCCCTCCTTGATGAAGACCTGCACGACTCGTGACCACTCCGGATCCTCGTTCGGTTGCTCGCCCAGGTTCAACGCCACGTAGAAGCCCGGCGGCAGGTTGTCGATCGCGAATGAGCCATCCGCGTCGGTCAGTGCCTCGCCGTACGTCATCAAGGCGGACTCGCGCGTCATCTCGATCCGCGACAGGATGACGCCGACGTCGGGCCACCCCGAGCCGTCCAAGCGCTCGACGCGACCGCGCGCTCCCCCGCCGTGGCCGAGCTCGATCGGCTCGAGCTCGACGGCTGCACCGGGCACGACCTCGATCCGCGTCGCCCAGGTCGGCGCGTAGTCGGGATGTCCGATGCGCAGCACGTGGTAACCGGCACTCAGGTCGGTCAGCGTGAACGCTCCGCCGCCCAGCGTAGAAGCCACGGCCCGCGGCCGACGCGCAAACTCGTCGAGGAGCTCGCCGTCCACGTCGATCACGGCGTGCGGCATGTCCCTCTCCGAGATCACCAGCGCCCCCGCGAGCGGCGCCCCCGTCTCGGCGTCGACGACGAAGCCGCGCACGGTCCCGCCGCACGCCAGCTCCACCTCGACGGTGGCCGTGTCCGATTCCAGCTCGATCTTGGACTCCCAGATCGCCCGTCCCTGCGCCTCGACGAAGATCCGGCACTCGCCACGCGCGTGCGGTCGCACGACGAACGCGCCGTCGGTGAGCTCGCAGACGAACACCTCCGGGGTGGCGACCTTGGGCAACTCGAAGTGCGGGAGGACCCAGACGACGACCTCGTTCACCGCGCCCTCGGCCGGGACGAACGCCACCCGGCCCCGCAACTCGATGCCCGGGTCCAGCGCGGGTGTGCTCGGTTCCCCACTGTCCTCGACCGCGATCGTCTCGCGCCCCGGCTCCTCGACGTCGGCGATCCGGCCGAGGATCCGCCCGGACTGAAGGAAGTGAACCGTGTCGGAAGCGAGCTCCTCGCTCCCGAGCGCGATCCCGGCGCCATCGACGCGCACGATCGCGAGCGTCGGCACGACTTCGATCAGGTCGCCGTCGACCTCCGACGCACGCAGGATCGCGAGCGCTGCGTGATCGCTCACCCACAGATCCCCCGCGGGCGTCGCGACGCGCGTGCGCGAGCCGACCTCGGCCCGCACCGCTCCACACGTCAACTGGATCGATTCCGGGCCGAAGATCGCCCAGGACGACGGCTCTAGCGCGGCCGAGCGCCCCGGATCGAGGCGCACGAGGGCCCCGGTTTGGGCCGGCGTCGCCACTTCGAGCCGCGCTCCCGCGAGATCGAGCGGTTCCCCTTCCGTCGAGCGCCACGCATCGTCAGCCGCGCCGCGCCAAGCGACGCGTCCGAGCGCGTGCAGGTCCGCGACCGAAACCGTGCGCGCCTCGTCACCACCCGGCCCGAGTACGAAGCGGGAGAGGACCACGGCACCGACCATCGCGAGAACGCTCGCCGCGATCAGGGCCGGGCCGCGTGCCACGGCGACGCGCGGTCCGCGCACAGTGCGCGCGGCGCGTGACCCGTCGATCGCGGCATCGAGACGCCCCAGGCAACGCGCCAGGAGCCGCTCCTCGAACTCCGGCGATGGCCGTACGGGCTTCCAGGCCCGCCGCAGCAGCTCCTCGACGTTGCGCTCGAAGACCGGGTTCACGTCGCCTCTCCCCTGCGCTTGGCCAGGAGGGCGAAGACTCGCCCGAAGGCCTGTTTCGCTCGGTGCAAGGTCGACTCGGCCGCCTTGACGCCAACTCCCTCCCGGCGTGCGGTCTCGGGGACGCTCAGGCCCTCGAGGTACTTGTCGGCGAGCGCGCGGCGGTAGTTGGGCGGCAACGACGAGAGCGCGGCGCCGACGAGCTCGCGCGTCTCACGTGCCTCGAGGACGTCCTCCGGCAGCGGCTCGCGCTCGACGTCGGCCAGGACCGCGTCGATCTCCGCGTCCGTCTCGTGCAGCAAGTCCTCGATCGCGACCGGCTGGCGCTTGCGGCGCCCGGTGCGAATGCGATTCTTGGCGATCCCGCACATCCAGGTGTGGAGGCTCGAGCGGCCGTCGAAGTCGCCGAGCTTGTCGAAGGCGACGAGCAGCGTCTCCTGCACGACGTCCTCGCAGATCGTCCGGTCCATCCCTACCCGGTAGTAGACGAACTCGAACAGGGTGTCCGCATGGGCGCGGAAGAGGGCTTCCGCGGCCTCGCGGTCCCCGTCCAGGATCCGGTCCCGGAGGGCAAGGTCGTCCCGGTGCTCGTTCACGCGCCTCATTGTGCGTTCAGGGCCCCGGCCAGGGCGATCCCTTCGGCCCATCCGCAGAATCTTGTCGGTGCGTCCGCCCTCCCGCGAGAAGAACCCTTCAAACCCCGACCGGCAGGAGGCTCGGCAGCCACTCCGGCGTGCGATCCAGGTCGACCGGCGCTTCCTCGTCGAGCCCGCCGCGATCGCGGAAGACGTGCAGGACGCGCGCCCGGCCGAGCTCCTCGTAGTCGGGCTCGGGGTAGGCGGTCTTGCGCTCCGACTCCTCCTGGAAGCAGTCGTGGATCAAAACGCGAACGCCAGGCAGACCGCTGAAGTGGCGCTCGTCCTCGAGCCGGCGCGCCCCGAACATGTCGTAGTACTCGAAGATCTGGCTCAACACGCGCGCGAAGCGACGAAAGCCGACGCCGTCCTCGAGGAAGATCAAGTCGATCTCGAGTGCGTCGAGGACCTCGAACAGGTGGCTGCGTGCAGCGCGCGAGATCGCGCGCGCGAAGGAGCGGCCGGTCGGGACCGCCCCCCCCTCGTCGGTGTCGCGGCTCAGGCGCGCCACGAACCAGAGGTGCGGCGCGATCCACGTCCCGGTCCCGTGTTCGTAGCGCTTGGCGTTGAGCTCTCGGAACAAGCTCTCGAGCCGGCGGCGCAACTCGCGCCGCCGCACGACGCGGTCGCGGCGGCGCAGCGCCTCGTGCAGCCGCGGGTCGTCGAGCGCGTCCAGCCGCACGTGCAGCGGCCACTGGACAGGTGCGAAGGGATCGGAGGGCTCGGAACGCTCGGCGAGCTGGACGGGCACGGTGCTCGGCCGGTGGCGGCGCGGATCGAAAGTGACGGTCATGCCGGCGCGGCGCAGCGCCCAACGTGCCGCACGCCGGTCCGATGCGTCGCGGGCGCCGTGCACGGCGACGCGCGTTGGCGCGGGCCGGGCCGGATCGAGGATGCGGTGGCGCACGAGCGAGATCGACTCTCCGACGAACACGACCGCGCAACTCGCGGCGGCACACCAGCCGAAGGCGAGCCCCAAGAGGGCGGTGAGGGTCGTCTCAGGCGCACCCGCGGCGTCGATCCTGTCCCCGCCAGAGACGACGGACAGCAGCACCGCAAGCGAGCACGCGCACGCCCCCATCCCGACCGAAACGAGCGACGCGTTCATGCGTGCCGGGGGCTCCTCCGAGCTCGACACGCGCCAGATCAGCAGCAGCGGCCGTCGCGACGGAAACCCGAACGCGAGCGCCATCAGGCCGAAGGTCCCGAGCGTCACGTAGACCGAAGTGACGCGCGGAAAGTAGACGGCGCACGGCACGAGCACGAACAAGACGCCCCAGCCGAGCAGCATCGCCGACGTGTCCTCTCCGAAACGGCGCGTGATGCTCGGCGTGCGCTCGCGTATGTAGTGCACGCAGCCCCCGAACGTGACCAGCGTCCCGCTCGCCAGGGAGCACCAGAGCGCGGTCACACACAAGAGATACACGAGCCCGCTCACGCCACGGACGGCCTCACGCGCCTGCGACGGAAACACATCGCGCGCCGCCCACATGGCGATGCCGGCGCAGGCGGTCATGCCGACGACCCAGACGTAGGGCCTGGGCAGACGCGCGCGTACGGGCGGTTCGCGGCGCAGATCGAGCCCCAGCGTCAGGTCGAGGCACGCGAGGCGCTCGGTCCAGCGCCGACCGAAGGGTCCGCTCCACAGCTCGCGCAAGCGGTTACCCATCCGCATGCGCGTCGCCGCCAGGAGCGCGAGGACCAGCACGACGCCGACCGCGTCGGTTCCATCGTTGGGCGAAACACGACCGAACACCTCGAGGCAACCGAACAGCACCCCCCACACCAACACGGGAGTCGCGAGCGCCGGGAAGCTCTTCCGGAGACACTGCGCGTGCTGCGTGAATTGGCCTGGACGGATTCGCAAAACGGTAGCCCCCTCTTTCCGGAATACGGCATGGGCCGCATCCCGTACAGGGGCAACAGAGCGATCATTTATGGAGGCCCGGCGGGAGTCCAGTCCGGGCAGGAGGAAAGTCGACCCGAGGATGCGCCGAACTTTCGAATCACGCCACGAGAGTGGAGTTTCGCCAACTGTGTAGGGGCGGTACCGAGCCCGCGCAAGAGTGACTCACACCACTAGTCTGCACGGTGAGCATGCCTTCGCCCGACGAACCTGGCAGGACCCAGGGCACCGCCACGGTGTTGGTCGACGAGCCGCCGCCGGAGCGCAGCTCGGGTGGCGGCGGCCCTCCCTCCGGCGGAGGTGGCGGAGGGGGTGACGGCGGAGGGGGTGGCGGTGACGGCGGTGGCTTCGCTGGCGGAGGCGCGACCCGGTCCGAGGTTCAAGGCCTGCGGGCGTGTGTCGTCCGGCTCTCGTGCCCGAGAGGTCCCACCGCGCGTACGCCGAAGAAGCTCGAGTCGGCGGTCACGAAATCGATCACCGTCTCGAGGTCCTCGATCAGGGGACTCTTGAACTGCCACTCGGCGGCCGTCGTGTCGCGCCACACGACGACGTATCCGCGCACGGCCTCCGACGGCGACGCCTTCCATTGCAGGCGCGTGTCGTAGCGCAACGCGGCGCGCAGGGACAGCTGCGGCGGGCGCGCGGGTGCGAGCGCGAGCTGGGCGAGGAGCGCGCCGTTCACGCGCGCGACGCGCGCCATGTAGTGCTCGTCGGTGTGCTCCGCGAGGTCGCCCTCCTGCACACCGTCGACGACGGAAACCGCCTTGTGCTGACGGGAGTAGTTCTCGTTGGCCTCGGTCAGACGCACCGCGGGCCAGCCGCCGTCGTGGAAGGGCTTGTGATCTCCACCGCGGCCGAAGCGGTCGAGCCGGAACACGAGCTTGACGCGCGCGTCGGGCACGTAGCGTTCGGCCGCTTCCTTGAGGCTGCGCGCCAGCTCGCGCGACGGTCCGTTGAGGCCTTCGGACGCCGAGAAGCAACGCACCGTCACGTCGTCGCGGACGCCGTTGCCGCCTTCGACGCCGCCGACGATGTCGTTCGTGATCATCCCGTCGATCTCTATGCCTTCCTCCTCGGCGACCTGGGCGTAGTGCTTGGCACCGAACAGGCCTTGCTCCTCGCCCGCGACGCACAAGAAGACAAGATTGGCTTCGAGCTCGCTGCCTGCGAGCACGCGCGCGAGCTCCAGCACGACCGCCGTGCCGCTCGCGTCGTCATCGGCGCCCGGTGCATCGATCGTGCTGTCGCGGAATGGCACGGCCAGCGAGTCGTAGTGCCCGGACACGACGTACGTGCGTCCCTTGCGATCGCCCTGCGTGCCCGGCAGGAACCCGAACACGTTGACGCCCTGCACCGGCTCGGCATCGTCGCCGCGCCGCGGCTCGATCGTGTAGGTCTGGGTCCCGACCTCGAGTCGTCCGCCGGTCGCGGCGGAGATCGCGCGCAGCTCGGCCTCGAGCCAACGCCGCGCCGCGCCGACTCCCCGCGTCTCCGACTCCGTCTCGGAGAAGCTGTGCCGCGTGCCGAAGCCGACGAGGCGATCGACGTCCGCCCGCAGCCGCTCGGGACGCACCGCCGCCAACCATTCCGGCACGGGGTCGAGCGCGGCGGCGGGCGCGGGCGCAGACGCGACTCCGTCCTGAGCCGAGCCCCGATGCAGGACGAGCGACGCCAAGGCGGCGCTCGCCACGATCCAAGTCGTCGTCATGAAGACGTCAGGAGCCCGACGAGCCGGAGTCCTCGCCGGCCTTCTTGGGTTCGGCGCCCTTGGTGTCGGCGTCCTTCGGCTTCTCTTCGGGCTTCGCCTCGGCCTTGATCGCCTTGAACGGCTGACTGAACTGGTCGCCCAAGCCGACGGTCCCCGTGAATCCGCCCTCCTTCATCGTCGCCTTGTAGACGAGCTTGCCGTACGACGACTCGTACGCGAACTCGAGCGCACCCTTGCCCTCGTCGAAGGAGATTCCCTGCAGGGGCTTCACGCCGCCCGACATGCTCGACTCGAGCGTGCCGCGGGCGCGGCCATCCTTGGCCATCTCGAAGGTCAGGTGGAACGCCTCGTCCGTCCACGCGTCCTCGCCGGTGTAGTTCGCCTTCCAACGGCCGGAGATCGGGGCGGCAGTCGCGACGAACGACGGGTCCTCGACCGGAGCAGAGGCTTCGACCGCGTCTTCCTTGACGTAGCGCGGCAGCATCGTGTCGGCCATCGCGATGTTGTACGCCGTGACCGCCTGACACGTCGCCGACTGGATGAGGTACTCCTTCACCGCGTAGCGCGGCGTGTCGTGCTGGGTGTGGTGGATGAAGCGATAGCTCTTCTCCTCGCGTCCGCCAGAGCCCTTCTCGAGCCAGAAGAAGCCGGGGATGCCGATCTGGTTGAAGGAGGCGTGGTCGCTGCCGCCGCCGCGCGGCATCTGGTCGCGCACGACGTGCTCGGCCTTCATGTCGGGGAACGTCTCGTTCACGGCCGCGGTGGCCTGCTCGAGCATCGGCAGCATGTCCTCCACGCACACGAGCCCGCCCTGGTAGTTGGTGCCGCCGTCATCGACGAAGACGGCGGAGATCCTGGCGCGCTCCTCTTCGGTCAAGCTCTCCGCGTAGGCGCGCGAGCCCAAGAGGCCTTGCTCTTCGCCCGTCCACAGGACGAAGCGAATTGTGCGCCGCGGCTGGGCGCCGGCCGCCATGAGCATGCGCGCCGCCTCGAGCATCACCGAGCTGCCGGTCCCGTTGTCCTGCGTGCCCATCGAGCCCGGACCGTCCCACGAGTCGAGGTGCGCCGAGCAGATCACGATCTCGTCGGGGAACTCGGTTCCCGGGATCTCGGCGACCGTGTTGAAGACCGGGAACGGTCCCTCGGTGAAGTGGTGTTGAAGATCGACGACGACCTCGACGTCTTCGCCGTCCGAGATCCGACTGTTCATCGCGTCGTAGTCGCTGCGCCGGATCGTGATCTCGACGTCGGTCGGCAGCTCTTCGAAGTCGAGCTCGCGCCATCCGCGCACCGAGCTCGTGACCGTCAGGTCGTTGCGGTTGCCGCGGATGCGACCCGCGATGCCGGCCTCCTCGATCGCCTCCTCGATCGCCTTCTTGATCGTCTCGGCATCCTTATTGCCGTCGTCGTTGTCCCTGTTGCGGTTGCGGCGCGAGCGGCGTGCCGACTTGCCGAGCAGCCACGC
Organism: bacterium; assembly: GCA_024226735.1. Taxonomy (GTDB): domain Bacteria; phylum Planctomycetota; class UBA1135; order UBA1135; genus JAAELL01. Next base: position 9,738 of record JAAELL010000039.1, read on the forward strand.
TCCGGGCAGCTTGTCGCGGACCGCCTCGAGGTCCTCGAGGGTCTTCGGTTCACGGACGACGTGCCCTCGCAACGGACCGTCGGTGCCCGCCGACCACGAGCGCGCGGTGAACTCCATCTCGCGCTCGACCGGCTTGACCATCATCGCGCTCGAGGGTCCGCGGTCGAAGCGCACGGCGACCTCGCCCCACTTGCGCAAGTGGGCGTTCTTCAGCCCCTGCTTCGCGAAGTAGTCGCGCGTCCACGCGTTGGCACGCATCAACCCGGTCGAACCGGTGAGGCGCGTGCCGATCTCGTACGAGAGGTACTCGAGCGTGTCCCAGACCTGGCTGTTGTCCGTGCCCTCTTCGATGATGCGGGCGACCACCTCGGGGTCGCCCTGGGTGTACGCGGCGGGAGTCGCCACGAAAGCGGCGAGGACGGCGGGCAAGAAACGACGCATGGGGGATGCTCCGGAGACGGGTTGGGGATGACCGACCAGGTTACCCTACCGCCCGCGACGGGGCAGCGCCCTGATGGAACCTGAACACGCTCGGCACCCGCGAGCGCCAGGCAAGGCGGTCGCGGGTGGCTCTCCGGGCACGGTGGCGATCCCAGTAGCGTTCTCAGCGGCGTTCGGCCCCGACCCCGCACGCGAGGTCGCGGTGCTCGCCCTCACGCACGAGCCCGAGCCGCAGGGTGCCGCCCAAATCGGCCCGCTTCTTGGCCGCCCTCAAGCTCGCATCCGTCGCTGGCTTCCCGTCGATCGAGGTGATCACGTCGTGCTTGCGCAGTCGGCGGCACCTGCCCGACTTCCCTCGACGACGCGCGTCAACAGAAGCGATCCGTGCCGGTCGAGATGGTCGGCGGACTCGCGGGCTACTTGGGGTTCTCGACGCGCTTCTTGAGGCCCTCGAGACACTTCTCGAAGTCGCCCCCCATCGCCGAGTCCATCGCGAGACCGAACCATCGGTTCAGGGGGTTGTTTCCCAGCTCGCCGCCGTTGGTCCAGGTCACCCGCGTACCGTCCGCGGTCTTCTCGAAACGCACGGCCCCCTTCGACAAGTACGAGCCCTCGTCGAACGCGAGGTCGTACTCGATGCCGCTCGCCGGATCCGCGGAAGAGATCGTCAGTTCGCCTTGGCCGAGCTCAGCGCCGTTCCAGATCATGCTCGAACCGCCTCCCTGCTCCCCCTCGTACGTCCACTTGCACTCGGGGTCGCGCTCCCGCGTCCAAGCCGTCCACTCGTTCCACGTCCGCAGGTCCGACACCGCGGGATACACCTGCGCCGGCTCCGCCGCGATCACGATCGAGCGCTCGACGGAGTAGGAGGACGGGAGGAAGAACGCACCGGCCACGGCAGCGACGATCAGGCCGAGGAGGACGTACAGGATGATCTTGAACATGGGCACGGGATCAGGAGCCGGAGGATGGGGACGCCCGGGATCGTAGCGGACTCGCTACGCTCTGGCCCCCCCCCCCCGAACCCCGAAGACCCCATCATGCACCTGGCCGCAACGTCGTTGCTCTTCACCGCCATCGCACTCTCTCTCCCCGCTCAGGACCCGGCCGCGCCTGCCACAGTCGCGACGGCGCGCGAGGACGTCGTGCTCGGCGAGGGGAATGCGCGATTCCGCTGGATTCCCGACTGGGTTCAGCTCCCGGACGGGATGAAGATGGGCAACACGCACGGGTGCGTCGCCGTCGACTCCAAAGGCCGCGTCTACTTCAACACCGACACCGAGAACGCGGTCATCGTCCTGAACCCCGACGGCAGCTACCACGGCTCGTGGGGCAAGGAGTTGCGGGGCGGCCTGCACGGCATGGTGCTCGTCCAGGAGGGCGACGAGGAGTTCCTCTATCTGACGCACACCGGCCAGCACGCCTTCGTGAAGTCGACGCTCGCGGGCGAGGAGATCTGGCGCGTCGGACATCCCGAAGCCTCGGGCAAGTACGAGAACGCGAACCAGTTCCGGCCGACGGGGATCGCTGTCGCACCGGACGGGCGGATCTACGTCGCCGACGGCTACGGCCTCTCGTGGATCCACGTGTACGACAAGAACCACGAGTACGTGAAGTCATTCGGCGGTCCGGGGACCGAGGCCGGCAAGCTGCGCACGCCGCACGGCCTGCTGATGGACACGCGCGGCGAGGAGCCGGTCCTCGTGGTCGCCGACCGTGAGAACAACCGCCTGCAGACCTTCTCGCTCGACGGCGAGCACCTCTCGATCGTGCAGGAGGGCCTGCGTCGCCCGTGCAACATCGCCGAGCACGACGGACAGCTGGTCGTCCCCGATCTCGCTGGGAGGATCACGATCCTCGGCAAGGACAACAAGCTCGTCGCGCACCTCGGGGACAACCCGGATCCGAAGAAGCGAGCCCAGAACAAGATTCCGCTCGAGCAGTGGGCCAATGGGGAGTTCCTGTCTCCCCACGGGGCAGCCTGGGATGCGCGCGGCAACCTGATCGTGCTGGATTGGAACTTCCTCGGGCGCGTGACGAAGCTGGAGCGACTCGAAGGGGAGTGAGCGGAGGGATTCTCGGCCGCTCAGGGTAGGTTTAGGCCATGCGCCTGCTCCTCATCGCTTGCCTCACTTTGACCCTCGCGCTGCACTCCAGCGAGGTCCCGGCGGCGCTCCGCCCGCTCTACGAGCAGCCCCACGGCGACAAGTTGGTACACGTCATCATCGGCTGTGTGCTCGCATGCGTCGCGAACCTCGCTTTCGCGGACGCCTGCGTGCGCGTCCAGCACCGGCGGTTTCTCCTGGGGAGCTCGCTGACGCTGCTGGTGCTCGCGGGGTTCGAGGGCATCCAGATCCTGGTCCCCCACCGGGTCTTCGACCCGCTCGACGTCGCTTGCAGCGCGTTCGGCGTGTTCCTCGCGGGGCGGATACCGGCGTTGCGGAAGCTCGATCGGACGGCGGCTCGGCTATCGTGACGGCCCGCTCCGTCACCGCAGCCCCAACGCCTCCGCGATGTGGACCGTCCTGCTCGCGTCGCTCGCCCTCCTGCAAGATCCCGCCGCCCCGCGTGTCGTCACCTTCCCCACCGCGGATGGCCTGACGATCTCGGCCGACTACTACGACGCCGGCAAGGATGCTTCGACGGTGATCTGCCTGCCGATGCTGCGCAACGTGCGCGCTAGTGGTGTGATTCACTCTTGTGCGGCATTTTGGTCGGCCCGTACCCGCCCGCTGCTGCGTTGCGCCTCCTCCGAGACTTGCAGCGAAGTCGCGTCGTCGCTGCGCCTTGCAGCGAACGCGTAC
>JAAELL010000040.1 GCA_024226735.1 bacterium
CGGCGTTAGCCGTTGAACCCGAAGACAGCGTGGCCACTACTCGTCGAGCCGCTCGAACTGGACGAGGTACTTCAGCCCCGTTTTCTTCAGCTTCCCGCCCAGACCCTTCACGTGCACGAGGTAGGCCGCCGCCTCGTGCACGCTCACGCCGACCGGGCGGAAGACCAGCGTCAAGCCGGTCTTGCCGAGGTGGTCGAGCTCGAGCCGCTCGCCCGGGACGAAGCGTTCGTCGAGCGGACGCACGTCGACGGTGACGTCCTCGATCCTCGGGAGTGAGCCGCCGCGCAGGGTGATGCTCCACGCGTGCCGGTCGTCGAAGAAGCCGAGCGGCACGTAGCCGGCAGGTGGGTAGCTGACGATCCGGCCCCCGCCGCCCTTGCCGCTCGTGTCGCGCACGTACATCGCCGAGAACCTGTCCGAGCGCCCGAAGCCGACCTTCGACAAGCGCTCGGCGAGGCACCACAAGCGGTGCCCGACGCGGTCGATGTTCGACGCGTCCGAGTCGTTCATGTAGCTGTGCACCGAGCCGGCGATCGACGTGCCCACAGAGAGGTTCGAGTGGCTCGTGCCGGTGTAGCCGTCACGGTATTCGTCGTCCGGCCAGCCGGGGTTGTCGGGCGTGTGGTCGAGGTGCCCGATCTTTGCGCACAGGCGTGCGCCCATCGTCGTAAGGCGGTTGAACTCGGCGTTGAGCTGCATCCCCTCGTGCGGCACGCCGCACAGGTAGCGGTACGCCGCGAGGTTGCGCAGTGCCTTCTCGCGGTCGAGGCGCAGGCCTTCGTCCGCGGCCTCATCCGCGTCGGTCGTCGCCCACGCGTCGCTCGCGGAGCCCGGCAACGCGGCATCCGTGTCGAGCAAGCCCGCGACGACGTGCCGGATCTCGTCGAGCGGGCGCGGGTAGGGGGCGACGCCGTCGAGCTCGACGAGCGCGCCCTTCTTCCAGCGCTGCGCGCAGAGGCGCTCCTTGCCGGCGAAGGCCTCCACCTTTCCGTGCAGGATCCCGTCCGCGTAGTGGGCGACGTAACTCGCGCGGCCCGTCTCGTCGCGCTCCTCGTACTTGCCCTGGAGCTGACCGCCGCGGTACTTGGCGTCGAGCGCCTTCCTGCCGCTCGGGTAGAACTCCTGGTAGGTGCCCGAGCGCTCGTTCGCGCGGTAGCTCGCACGCACGTGCAGCTTGCCGTTCTCGTGGTAGGCGAGGTACGGCCCATTGCGCCGTCCGGCCGCGTCGACCTCGTAGCGTGCGCGGACCGAGCCGTCCGGCCAGTTCTCGACGACCTCCTCGCCGCTGCGGAGCGCAGGGGCAAGGAGAGGGAGGATGAGGAGCAACCACGGAAGCATGGCCGGAGATCCTACTGCTTTCCGCGCTTTTCCCCGAAGATGGCCGGCGCGGCGTCGTGTACCCGCCGGAGACCTTCATGCGAGAACGCACACCGTCCTTCGACCGTCTCGTTCGGGAACATCACCCGGCCGTCTATGCGAGCGCGCTGCGCGTGCTGCGCAACGAGGCCGATGCTCACGACGTGACCCAGGACGTCTTCGTGCGCGTTCTCGACGGCCGTATCGAGCTCGAGCGGGGTGAGGCGGAGGCGCCGATCCTGCGCTGGCACGCCGTGCGCGCCGCGCTCAGCCTGCGCAAGGGCGCCCAGCGGCGCCGGGATCGGGAGGATGCACACGCGATGGAAAGACAGCGAACGACGGAGACGGCGAACGAGGACCAGCGGGAGCTGTGGGGTCACGTGCAAGCGCTGCCGGAGGACGTGCGGGTGCCGCTGGTGCTGCGCTTCGCGGAGGAGCTGACCTTCGTTCAGATCGGTACCGCGCTCGGTATCGCGGAGCCGACGGCGCACGACCGCGTGCGCAAGGGGCTGGCGGCGCTGCGCTCGCGGCTCGCCGGGGCGGGGCTCGTCGCGGTGGGGGCGGGGCTCGAGTCGCGCCTGGCCGAGGCCGCACCCGTCGAGGTGCCGGCGGGGCTCGAGGGCGAACTGCTCGCACTGCGCGGTGGAACGCTCGCCACGGCGGCCAAGCTCGCGGCGTGGGTGGGCGGAGCGACGCTCGTCGCCGCGGGCGCCGTCTTCTTGCCGGGCGCCCTCCGCGGCGAGGCGGGCGGCGAGGCGGGTGGAGCCGACGCCGAGCTGGCGAGCGCTTCGGCTCTCGTCGCGCGCACCGACCTCGAGCCTGAGCTGGCGCTGCCCGCAGACACCGCACGCGAGCCCGCCCGCGATTCGGAGCTCGCGACGGCGGCGCTCGACCGCGCCGCAGCGGTCGACGTGCGGATCGGCTGGATCGAGGGCCGCGTCGTCGATGAACAGGATGCGCCGCTCGACAGCTTCGAGGTGCGCATCGCCTCGGTCGAACGCGCCGGCAAGATGCCCGCGTGGGGGGCGCGCGTGCACACTGGCAGCGGCGGCTTCTTCCGCGTGCGTGTCGAGCTGCCCTCGGACGCGGGCCGCAACGTCGTCCTCGTCACGCCGCGCGGCGGCGGCGAGCCGGTGCGCGTGCTTCCCGGAAACACCGCTTCGTTCGGGGTCGTCGTCGTCGCGCGACCAGACGGCGAGCCCGGACGCTTCGCGATCGACGTCGAGGTCGTGGGCGAAGACGGCCATGCGGTCGCGGGAGCGCTGGCCGCGATCGCCGGCGTCGACCCCGTCCGCACGAGCGCCGCCGGGATAGCGACGATTGCCGGCGAGGGGCTCGGGGAGCGCGTCTTGACCGTGACGCCGCCGGACAACTCGCTCGCACCGCTGTCGATGCCGCTGCTCCTCGCGAGTGGCGGGAACGATTCCGTGCGCGTCGTCCTGCGCGAGACGAGCGAGATTCGCGGCCGCATCGTCGCGATCGACGGCAGCGTGCCGGGCTTCGTGCAGGTCTTCGTCGACGAGCGCAGCTCCTGGAACATGGGTGAGTACGACCCCGTCACCGGAGTGTTCGTCATCGACGGGCTCGCGCCGGGCGAGCACCGCTTGCGGGTCGATCCGCAGGGCTGGGCGGACTGGTCTGGCCTCCGGCGGCAGGTCGCGGCCGGGACGCGCGACCTCGAGCTCGTGTTGAAGCCGGCGAGTGATCCACGCGACGTCGGCGACCACGCGGCCGAGGTGCATGGGAGGTTCGTCGATGAGGTGACCGGAGAGCCCGTCGCGTGGGGGCCGGAGTTCGGTCTGCAGCTAGGCTGGATCGAAGCGGGCATCGAGGGCGACCCCGAGCGCGACATCCTGCTGAACCACCTGTTTCCGCCGCCCGTGCAGACGGCGGCGCTGCCGGAGAAGGACGAGGACCCCTGGATCGCGCCGGCGCCGAGCGCGCGCTTCCGGCGAACCGACCTCGACCCGGGCGTGTATCTGTTGCACTACACGATCGAGGGGTACGCGGGCGGTGTGCTCGGTCCGTTCGCGCTGGAGGCGGAGACGATCGTCGCCGGCCTCGAGGTGCGCCTTCAGCGGCCGGTGGCAGTGCGGACGCGGGTCCTGGATCCGACGGGGAAGCCGGTGAAGGGGGCGTACGTGTTCGTCACGGGGACTGGCGCGTATTCGGAGAAGCGCATCGGGGAGGCCGACGCCGCCTACCGCGCGGCGGATGGTCGCGGGAGTTTCTGGGCCGGTGGCGGCGGCCGCACGGATGCCGAGGGAGTGAGCCGGCACGAGCGCCTGCCGCGGCGCGACGGGATGCGGCTGGTCGCGATCCACCCGGGCTTCGAGCCGGCGGCTGCCGCGCTGCGGGGAGAGGCCGTCGAGCTGCGGTTCAAGAGTGACTCACACCACTAGGACTAGGTGGGAATTGCGCGGGCTCGGTACCCCCCTAGCGCGTTCGGGCCCCAGCCATCCGCTGCGCGTGGGCTTTTGCCCCCGAGCTGTCGTACACCCACGGGCCCGAGTCGGCGTCCATGTGCAGGAGTAGCGCCGTGTCCGCGTCGCGCTCGTGGCGCCGCGTGGGCTCGAAGGACTCTCCGTCGTAGCGCGCCACGCGCGAGACGCGCACCTCGTCGAGCGCGCCGTGGAAGCTCGACGTCGCGTCGCCTGCGCCGTTGACGTCGGCGCCGACGATCAGCGGTAGGTCGTTCCGTGTCCGTACGCCCGAACCGACGACGCGCGCCGCGCGCTCACCGCCGACGTACAGCCTCACCTCCGCTCCGTCCCAGACGCCGGCGACGTGGAGCCACTCGCCCACGCGCAGCACCGGGAGCTGCGACTCCGCTTCGACGTACCTGCCGTCGAGGTGGATCGAGAAGCGCACTTGTGCGCCGCGCGCGAACAGGCCGAACTCGCTGCTCTCGGTCTTGGCGACGATCCCTTGGCGGTCGCGGATCTCGTCGGCCCGCAGCCACGTCTCGAGCGTCAGCGGTTCGTCCGGGAGCGCGAGGTCCTTGGATGCGACGCGCAGGTGCTGGCGGCCGCCGTCGAGCGGGAGCACGCGTTCCTCGCTCGGCAGCGGCGGGGCCGGAAGGCCGTTCGCATCGAGCGGCATCGGGTGCGCGCGCGCCGGAATCTGGAAGGCGTGGCCGTCCGCTCGGTACTCGGCAACGACCGTCACGGTCGGCAGCTCGAGGAACTCGAGCGCCGGGTGGGCGAAGCGCCCCGCGCGGAACGTGAAGCTCCGCGTCACGCCGGCCTCGAGGACCGCCGCGTGGTGGGCGGGAGTGAACAGCCAGCGCGGGTCGCCGCTCGCCGGGGTCAGCTCGACCGCGACCGGGTTCTGGCCCGGGTTCTCGACCTCGATCGTCACCTGGTCGCGCACACCCAGGTCCGCCCCGAGCTCCGGCACGTCGACGAACCGCGGGCGCAGCGCCTGGGCGACGTCGAGCGCGTCCTCGCTGACCAGTCCGGTGATCGCGCGCGGATCGAAGGCGCCGCCGACGGGGTACGACGTGACGGCGACGCCCGTTTCGCGCACCGTCACGAGCGAGTACTGGTGCAGGTAACCGGCGTCGGGCACCTGGCCGCCCTGGGCTCCGCCGACCGTGGCGAGCGTGAAGTACTCGATCCCGTCGCGCTCACCGTCGTAGCGCATGCGGTGGATGTGGCCGGCGAAGACGGCCTTCACGTTGCCGGCCGCCGCGAGCAGCTCGTGCACGCGCCCCCAGTCGTCGCCGTAGCCGCCCCCGAGCCAGCGCGGGTGGTGCAGGAACACGAACACGTGCTCGGCGGCCGAGGTGCGCTGCAGGGTGCCCTCGAGCCAAGCGTACTGCGCGGGGCTCATGCGCTGCGCCTCGGGCCGCGAGAAGGTCTTCTCGCCCGTCGCCGGGTCGCCCTCGTCGGTGTAGAGCACGATGAACCACGCGCTCTTGTGGCGGAACGCGTACCACAGCGGACCGAAATGGGTCTCGTACGCCGCCTCGTGCTCGCCGGCGGGACGCTTCGCGGCCGGGCCGCGCCAGTAGACGTCGTGGTTGCCAGCGACGGGGAACCAGGGACACGCGAGGCCGTCCATGATCCCCGTGAACTCCTCCATCTGCTTCATCCAGCGCGGCGCCTCGTTGTAGCCCTGGATCAGGTCGCCGACCGTCATCACGAGGTCGGGTGAGAGCAGGTTCACGTCCTCGACCGCCTGCGCGAGGATCCGCACGCCCGAGTCCGGTCCGCCCGTGCGGTCACCGAAGACGGCGAACGTGAAGCTCGGCTCTTCGGCGGGGAGCGCGAGCGGCTTGCCGTCCGCGCGGTCGGTGAGGAAGCGGCGTGCGTCCTGGGCGTGCAGGGGGGAGGCGGTGACGAGGAGGAACAGCAGGATGCGGGGCACGGTCATGCGACCGAGCGTAGCAAGTCCGGGCGTTCTCCCTTCGAGGAGCTTTCAGCTCTCGATCGCGAATGTCAGCGCACCGTCCTTGACGCGCACGCGCAGGAGCTCGTCGTGGCTCCAGGCCTCGTCGAGCATCAGCTCCGACAGGCGCGGCTCGACTTCACGCTGGATGACGCGCCGCAGCTCGCGGGCGCCGAAATCGGGCGAGAAGCCGCGGCGCGCGACCCAGCGCGCGACGGCGGGCGTGAAGGCGACCTTGTAGCCGCGATCGCGCGAGCGGTGCGCGAGCTCGTACAGCTTCTGCGACGCGATCGCCTCCACCGTGCGCGGCGCGAGCTCATTGAACAGGATCGTATCGTCGACGCGCCCGAGGAATTCGGGCGAGAACATGCGTTCGAGCGCTTCATGAGTGATCGCCGCGAGCGTGCCGCGCTCGAGGCTGCGCGCGCGCTCGAAGCCGAGCGCGTTCGAGCCGGCGAGCATCTCCTCGGCGCCCGCGTTCGAGGTCATCAGGACCATCGTGCGCGCGAAGCTGACGCGGCGGCCCTTGCCGTCGGTCAGCGCACCTTCTTCGAGGATCTGCAGGAGGAGGTTGTGCATCCGCGGATGCGCCTTCTCGACCTCGTCGAACAGGATGATGCTCTCGGGGTTCTCGCCGACTGCGTCGGTGAGCTGTCCGCCGTCCTCGTGACCGACGTAGCCCGGGGGCGAGCCGATCAGCTTGGAGTATTCGTGCGCGAGCGCGAACTCCGAGCAGTCGATGCGCACGAGTCCCTTGATCGGGTTCTCGCGCGTGCCGAAGAGCTCGGTCGCGAGCGTGCGCGCGAGCTCGGTCTTGCCTGTGCCGGTGCGTCCGGTCAACAGGAACGAAGCGAGCGGGCGGTCTTCGGCGCCGAGACCGACGGCGGCCTTGCGCACGGCGCGCACGAGGGTTCCGACGGCTTGGTTCTGCCCGAGGATCTGACGGGCGAGCCTGCGCTCGAGCCCCTTCGCGCGCTTGCACAGACGCGCGAGCAGGTCCTCGCGTTCGGCGGCAGCCGATGTGCGCGGCGCGAGCGCGAGCGCTTGCGAGTCCGACTCGGGCTCGACGCACAGGCGCACCTCGTGGATGTCGAGCGCGGGGTTCACTTCGACGCAGAGCTGGTAGAGCAGATCCTCGACCATCAACGGGTCTTCGGGGAACAGCGTCTCCAGCGAGGACTCGAGGTCGCCGCGGAACTCCGGCATGCAGTTCTGGATGACCAGCCTGCGGTACCCCGCTCGATTGAGGCCCGGGCGATCGGGCAGGTTGAGTGTCTCGGCATCCGTCACCAGGATCTGGACGAACGAATCGGCCAGGTCGAAGTAGCGGTAGACGCTGCGCTCGGTTGCGGTGCGGGCCAAGGTCGGATGGGGATGCAGTCGGGGGATCGGAAGCGTTCGCCTGGGGGGCGAATCACGCTGACGCAGAGGTTTCGGACTCGCGTCGACGCCAACTTGATGCGACCCGAGATTCCGGCCGAAAACGGCTGCCGAACGGTCGTATCCGGTACAAGCGCGCCCGTGTGGTGCGTCTTCTTGTCTCACGCTGGGTCGAGTTTCGACTCCGTCTGTAGACTGGCGACGCTCGACCCGCTATCGACTCCCCGACACACTCCCGCTTCTCCCGACCCCATTCCGAAAAGCGCCGCATGACCGCAGAGGACGACGTTCGCTTCCTGGCCTTGCTCGTGCACCGTGGACACCTCGCCCGCGAGCGCGCCGAGCCCCTCTTGCGTGAGCTCAAGGGCGGCGCCGCGCTGGATGAGCTGCTCGTGAACGACGTCGGCTGGGACGACGCGAAAGTGCAGAAGATGCGACGCACGCGCGGCGGCGAGGAGCCCGAGATCCCCGGATACGAATTCCTGGGGCGGCTCGGGTTGGGGGGCACGGCCGAGGTCTTTCGTGTGCGCGAGAAGAAGACCGGGCGTTCGCTGGCGCTCAAGATCCTCAACGGGCACTGCACGCAGAACCCGAGCATGCTCAAGGACTTCGTCTCCGAGGCGCGGCTCCTGGAGAAGCTCGACCACCCGGGGCTCGTGCGCGGCCACGGCGTCGCCAAGAGCGGCGGGACCTACTTCTCGCGGCTCGAGCTGATCGAGGGCAGCACCCTGCTGGAGCTGCAGGAGAGCGGGACCCAGTTCCCCGAGGACGGCGCGATGCGCATCATCCTCGAGGTCGCCGAGGTGCTGAAGTACATGGCGGACAACAACCTCGTCCACCGTGACGTCAAGCCGGGCAACATCATGCTCGACCAGAACGGGCGCGTGCGGTTGATCGATCTGGGATTCTGCGCGGCGCAGAACACGCGCTCGATGGACGACTCCGCGGCGGGGACGGTCCAGTATCTCTCGCCCGAGCAGGCCGAGGGTGGCGCCGCCGCCGATCTGCGCAGCGATATCTACAGTCTCGGTGTCACGCTCTTCCAGCTGATCATCGGCAAGCTGCCGTTCGAGGGCGAGGACGACCAGGACACGCTGCGCAAGCACGTCATGGAGTCGCTGTCCTCGCGCGAGCTCAAGAGCCGCGGCCTGTCGCCGCACCTGCACTACTTCATCGAGAAGATGATGGCCAAGGATGCCGAGGTCCGATACCAGTCGTGGGACGAGCTCACGGCGGACATCAAGTCCAACCTCGAGGGTCGCGACAGTCTCGACTACTCGAAGGACTTGCGGCCGAAGAGCGGGGTGTTCCGGCGCCCGCCCACGCGCCGCGGCTGAGTCCTCGCCGCTGAGGCCCGGAATCACGGGGACGGTTTGAACCGCGAACACGACGAGCCCGGAATGGACGCCGTCGCTGCGTTCCGCTTCCACTGCCACCGCTGCGGGAACTGCTGCAGTGGGGGAGCGGGCTACGTTTGGCTCGCGGATGGCGAGGTGGAGCGTATGGCGGCGCGTCTCGGAATGACGCCCGAGTCGTTCCGTGCGCGGCACGTGCGCACGGTGACCGACCCGCGCTCGGGCGCGGCGCGCGAGTCCCTGCGCGAGCGCGACGAAGGCGCCAGCGGGCGCTGCGCCCTGCTCGAGGGCGCCAATCACTGCAGCGTCTACGAGGACCGGCCCGAGCACTGCAAGGGATTCCCGTTCTGGGAGTCGATCCGCACCGACGAGGAGGCCTTCGAGGCGGCGCGCGCGACGTGTCCCGGGATCGCCGTCGTCGTCGCCCCGGAGGTGCGCGAGGAGGCCTTCGCGCGGCTCGAGGCGCTCTACGCCGAGGTCGACGCGTTCGTCGAGCGAGCGCGACCGGTGTGCATCGTGCGCGGGGTCTGCTGTCGGTTCGAGGAGGCGGGTCACGAGCTGTTCGCGACCGCGCTGGAGGCCGACTACGCCCTGGCGCGGCACCCCGGGCCGCCGCCGGAAGCAGAGGCGCCCGGGCGTTGCCCCTACCACGTCGGGGGGCGCTGTACCGCGCGCGCGGGGAGGCCGCTCGGCTGTCGCACCTACTTTTGCGACCGGCGCACCGAGTCGGTGCTGGCCGACGCCCACGAGCACTTCCTCCGGAAGCTGCGTGTCCTGGAGGCCGAGGAGGGCTATCCATCCGCCTACGGGCGATTCCCAGACCTCCTCGCGGCGCGGGCGGCGCGGGCCCTGGACAGCGCTGGATCCAGGGGGGGCGAATCCCGGGAAGCTGGGACGCGAGGGTGCGTCTCAGACTCGGATTCGACTCCGGCTTCGCCTTCCGGGCCCGGCGTGGCAAGCTGATTCGGCATGCGTCTGTTCCAACTCCTACTCGTCGTTCTCGTCCTCTCCGCCTGTGGACTCGTGATCCACAAGGGGGTGCAGGTGTTTCTGCGGCCCGCGGAGGTCCGCGTGGAGGCCACGCCCGACCCCGAGGGCGAGACGGATCACGAGCCCAGGGCCGTGGTCGCACGTCCCATGCCCGAGGCGGACCAGGCCGCTGATGCCGTGGCCGAGAACGCGCCGGCGGCGGCTCCCGAGGGGGCCTCGCGCTCGATCTCGGACAAGAACCGCCGGGCGATCGAGCTGCTCGAGAAGGGCGACCTCGAAGGCGCGATCGAGCTCTTCGAGGAGTGCCATGCGGCCGAGCCGGAGCAGCCGGTGTTCGCGCGCAACCTCGCCGAGGCGCTCGCGCGGCACGCAGCGAAGCTGCACGAGGAAGCGACGCGCGAGTCGATGGCGGCCGCGCTCGAGGAGCTCGAGCGCGCGATCGCGCTCGATGCGAACCGCGAAGAGCTCGTGCGTCTGCTCGGGCGCTGGCGACGCAGCGCAGAGGCGGAGGAGGAGTTCGGTTCCTACGGCTCCAATCTGTTCGAGCTCGTCTACGACGGGTTCCGCCCGGACCTCTCCCACGGCATCCCGGCCTTGCTCGAGAAGCTGGAGAAGACCTACCACGAGTTCGGCGACCTCTTCGGCTTCTACCCCGTCGAGGCCGGTCGTACGCGTATCCGCGTCGTGTTCTATCGGCGCGAGGAGTTCGACGCGGTCACGGGCCTCGGCCACTGGGCCGGCGGCGTGTTCGACGGGACGGTGCGAGTCCCCGTCGAGGATCTCGAGCGAGAGGGACGGCGCATCGACGTCGTGCTGCGCCACGAGCTCCTGCACGCGTTCGTCCAGGAGGCGGGGGGCAAGAGCGTGCCCGGCTGGCTCAACGAAGGGCTCGCCCAGTACCTGGAGGCCCGCACGGTCGGTCAACGCCTGGCCGACGTCCAGGTCGCGCGCAAGAAGCTCGAGAACCGCGACCTCTTCCCGATCGAGCGGCTGCAGGGCAGCCTCGCGACGTGGAAGGACCCCGCCGAGATCCGGCTCGCCTACGCGCAGTCGCTCGCCCTCGTCGCCTACATTGCGGGGCAATACGGGGATCGCGTCGTCTACGGGATGGTCTCGGGCTGTCGCGAAGGGAAGACACCAGACGTGACGTTCCGAAATCGGATCGGCGTCGAGCTGGCGGTGGTGATCGAGGATCTCGACGGCGAGCTCTAGCTAGTGGTGTGATTCACTCTTGTGCGGCATTTTGGTCGGTGCGTACCCGCCCGCTGCTGCGTTGCGCCTCCTCCGAGACTTGCATCGAAGTCGCGTCGTCGCTGCGCCTTGCAGCGAACGCGTAC
>JAAELL010000041.1 GCA_024226735.1 bacterium
ATCCCGGGGCTGACGCCCCGGGCTAGACGCCGCCGCCCCTCCGGGGCTATGCCTCCGTCGATGTCCGGAAGAGAGCCACACGCTCCCAATTCACTCTTTGCAGCCAGAACGTTCTGGACGATTTATTCTTTCCGCGGCCCTTATGGCTTAGCGAGTGGTTTCAACCACTTGCTATAGCTCCGCGAGGATTCAAATCCCTCGCTAGGCGATATCTCGCTTGAAGTCCTCGAAAGCCTCTTCGACGGGTCGAGTACGACCTTCGGCTACGTCTTGGAGCCCCTCTCGGAGCGCCTTGAGGGTCTCCTGTCGTTCGACCTGCTCGAGGAGCCGGCGGTACGCCGCCGCATCCTGGACGACGAGCTCGGCCCTGCCGTCCACAGTGAGCACCAGTGGAGCACCCGACTCCTTGATTCGCTTGGCGATCTCCGGAGCGTTTTGCGTGAAGTTGATCAGGGAATCGACGTCGGTGATCGGGCTCATGATAGACCTCCGTTGCGCGACAGAATATCGTGATTCCGGACGGAGAAGCGCTCGGCCGGCGCCATCTCGACCACGGCGCTGTGCCATACTCCCACCATGGAGCCGATGACGTGGAGCGTCCTGGCCGCGTCGACCGCTACCTGGAGCGTGCGCAAGCTCGCCAACCTCGCCGCCGGCTCGGCGTGGAAGGACAAGATCGAGCCCGCGTTCAAGCGTAGCGGTCTCGACCACGAGCTGGCGCGCGCCTACGAGGCCGCCTTCGACGGCTTCGTCACCGTGCTGCGCGGCCCGTTCGCGATCGACGACGCCATGGACGCGCGACTGCGCGTGATGTTCGCCGACGACGGCTTTCAGGCGATCCTCGCCGAGCTGCCGCGCGCCCGCTTCGAGGACGTCGACGTCACCCGCGCCCGCGAGCTGTTTGCCGGCCTCGGCCTGCCCGGC
>JAAELL010000042.1 GCA_024226735.1 bacterium
GAGATCTCGAAGAGCACGCGTTTCCGCTTCGTCGCCGGTGTCCAGGAGAGCCTGTTCGACAATCCCCGCTTCCAGTTCGTCGCCGACTCCTTGCGGCGGGTGAAGGACCGCTTCGAGCAGGTGAGGATCGTCCGCACGGACGTGGCGTACGTGGTCTCGGAGCGCTTGCTCAAGAAAGACGCGCAGCAACGGGGGCGGATCCGGGAGCACCTGGTGCGCTTTGCGCCGCTCTACGGCTCGATGAACGAGCGACTCGACGAGTTCGTGCAGCTCTTCCCGGTGCATCCGGCCTACCTCGACACCTTCGAGCGGATCTACGTGGCGGAGAAGCGCGAGGTGCTGAAGACCCTGAGCGCCGCGATGCGCAGGCGGATCGACGACGAGGTCCCCGCCGACGAGCCGGGGCTCATCGCCTACGATTCCTACTGGCGGACGCTCAAGGACAATCCGGCATTCCGCGCGGAGACCGACATCCGCGAGGTGATCGACAAGAGCGACGTGCTGGAGGCGCGGGTCAGGCATGCCTTCACCCGGCCCCAATATCAGCCGGTGGCGCTTCGCATTATCGACGCCCTGGCAGTGCATCGCCTGACCACCGACGACATCTACGCGCCCCTTGGCGCCACCGCCGAGGAGCTCCGC
>JAAELL010000043.1 GCA_024226735.1 bacterium
GCACCCCCGGCACCCCCGGCACCCCCGGCACCCCCGGCACCCCCCGCCCCCCCGGCACCCCCGGCACCCCCGGCGCCCTCGTCGCCGCGGAGACGGTCGAGCTCGTGTTCGACTTCGACTTCGGTGGCGGCGCCGGAGTGCTCTGCGTCGGCCAGCCCTCCCTGCGCTTCGATCCCTTCCTCGCGGACGCCGCGGCGAGCGCGAGCCTGAGGATCGGCTTCGGCACTCTGACTTTTTGGGCTCCTCCGGGGTCGGAGGAGGGCGGCGTTTCATTAACCTCGGGGGGAAGACGCTATCCATGGCGCCACACCTAACGTTGTGGCGAGGAGACGCCTGGCCGCGATCACCCCGAATCCGATGAGCCCGCCCAACCTCCGAGAGCGTTTCGACCGCGCTCGACGCACCCGCCGCCACCGCCGCACCCTCACGGACGTCGAGACGTTCTGCATGTTCGTCGGCTATCCGCGGTCCGGCCACAGTCTCATCGGCTCGCTGCTCGACGCGCACGAGAACGTCGTCATCGCCCACGAGGCGAACATCCTCGAAGCGGTCGACGCCGGGACGACGCGCGAGAAGCTGTACCTCGGCGTCTGGGAGAACTCCTGGATGCAGGCGGTGCGCACGCGCCAGGAGACGGGCTACTCGTACGCCGTACCTGGTCAGCACCAGGGGACGTGCACGCAGCTGCGCGTCATTGGCGACAAGAAGGGCGGGCGCTCTTCGACGATCCTCGCCGAGCGTCCGCACCTGTTGGGCGAGCTGCGCGCTCTCCTGGGCGAACACCGCCTGCGGGTCCTGCACGTGATGCGCAACCCGTACGACAACATCAGCACCATCCGCACGCGCGCCAAGGAGAAGGCCTCGCGGCCTGGCCAGACGCTCGACGCTGCGATCGACTTCTACTTCTCGAAGTGCGAGTCCGTCGCCAAGCTTCGCCACGGGCTCGGTGACGACTTCCTCGACGTCCGACTCGAGGATTTGATCACCGACGCGAGGGGCGTGCTCGAACGATGCTGCGCCTTCTTGGGCGTAACACCCTCCGCGGCCTACCTCGATGCGTGTGCGGGCATCGTCTACCGCAAGCCGAACCGGACGCGGCGCAAGGTCGAGTGGCCGGCGGAGGCGATCGAGCGCGTGCGCGCTCGCATCGCCGAGTTCGACTTCCTCGACGGTTACTCGAACGACGCCTGAGCGTTCGGCCGATGCCGACAATCGTTCACATCGGCTACCACAAGACGGGGTCGAGCTTCCTGCAGGCCCTCTTCGCGGCCCATCCGCGCGTGCACTACGTGGAGCGCGAGGACGTGCGCCAGCACCTTCTTGACGTGCGGCCGCTGCAGTTCGACGCCGCGGCGCTGCGCGCGTGGTTCGATGAGCACGCGCGCACGGCGGGCGGCACGGGGCGCGACTGCGTGGTCGTCTCCGAGGAAGAGCTGAGCGGGAACATCCACACCGACGGCAACGGCGGTTTCGTCGCCAAGGAAGTCGCCGACCGCCTGCACGCTGGCGCGCCGGACGCGCAGATCGTCATCGCCATTCGCAACCAAGCGGACGCGATCGAGTCCGCGTACCGGCAGTACGTGAAGATGGGCGGGACTGCGTCGATGCGCAACTACGTCCGTCCCGAGCACAAGCGCATCCGACGCTACCGCTTTCCCCAGTTCTCGCTCGAGCACTTCGAGTACGACGCGCTCATCGACTACTACCGGCAGCGTTTCGGTCCGAAGCGCGTGCATGTTCTCGTCTACGAGAAGCTACGTGCCGACCAGGCGCGGTTTCTGAACGACTTCTGCGATCGCACGGGTCTCCCCCACCCCGGAGACGAGCTGGGACGTGCGCCGGCGAACGTGAGCTGGGCGTGGGGCTGCATCGTCCTCGCGCGGTGGACCAACCGCTTCTACGGCGCGGATCCAGTCAACCGGCGCGTCGTCGCCGGGCTACCGCCGTCGATTTGGTACACACCGCTGCGCAAGGGCTACGCACGACTGAGCCAAGTCGGGTGGATCCGCGCTGTCGGATCCGAGCGGCGTTTCCTGCGTGGCGCACTGCGCGCGGAGGTCGAGCAGCACTTCGCCACGAGCAACGCGCGCGTCGCCTCCGCGATCGGCGAAGACCTCGCCAATTACGGCTACCGCTGTTGACGCGCAAAGCCGACGCGTCGGATCCGGGAAGCTGAACGATCGTTCGTTCGACTTGGTTGCCGCCGAATTCGCGCGCTAGTGGTGTGAGTCGAAAGTTCGGCGCATTTGTCCGGCCGCTTTCGCGCGGTGGCGGCGTTGCCCCAAGACAGTATCTATCCCTGGTGTGAGTAGCACAGAGGCTACGCACAGAACCCGGCGCCTTGCCCCCACACGAAA
>JAAELL010000044.1 GCA_024226735.1 bacterium
CGACAAGCTCGAGCGCCTGCTCGACGAGCTGTTCGAGCTGTCGCGGGTGGGCGTCAAGACCAATCCACCGGAGGACGTGGCCTTCGGCGACCTGGTGCGCGAGGCCTTGGCGGAGCTCGCCGGTCAGGTCGCCGAGCGCGGGGTCGAGGTCGTAGTGGCGCCGGACCTACCGGCGGTGACCGGCGACCGCGCGCGGCTGCGCGAGGCGATGCGCCACCTGCTGACCAACGCGGTGAAGTACCTGGGAGACCAGGCGGCGCCGCGGATCGAGGTAGGAGTGCGTAATCCTGGCGCTGCGGGCGGTGAGCTACCGACCTTCTACGTCCGCGACAACGGGCTGGGCATCGATCCCAAGTACCATGAGAAGGTCTTCGGCCTGTTCGAGCGCCTCGAACCGGAGGCGTCGGAGGGCACCGGGATCGGGCTGGCGCGGGTCAAGCGGATCGTCGAGATCCACGACGGCAAGGTGTGGGTCGAGTCGGCAGGGCTCGGGGAGGGCTCGACCTTTTGCGTCTCGCTGCCGGTCGAGCGTTGAGCCGGATCACCGAAGGTGGTCAGCGGCGCCGTCCTGGGCTGCTGATCCCCCTGGCGTTGCTGCCAGGCGCCGCCGACGCCCAGTCCGCCTCGTTTTTCGACGAACCGGGCGTTTCCACATGCGGAATTTCGCGCGGCAGGAGTACGACGCTCACGCGCAGAGAGCGCTTGCGTCAGGGACAAGGCCGAGGCGCCGGTCCGGGGCCGGCGCCGACGTAGCGGTCGGCCCAGTGGAGCCGGTGTTCAGCTCGCCGACCGTCGTCGTCTGCTTCAGGCTCTCGTCGACCGCCAGCAACGCCGGCTGGACGTTGGGCTCGTAGTAGAAGACGCCACGGGCGCCCGGCACGATGGTCAGATAGCCGCTCGATCGCGGCGAGCTGTCTGTGGAATCCGAATGCATAGCACTTGAGTCGTGCTTTCGGATTCCACAGTCACCGATGCGGGCTTCGCCGTTTGAAGCGAATCCTCACTAGAACGTGCGGTGGCAGGTGAGATCCGTATTGCCGCTGCCAGTCCGGGTCGAGGTAATCGCGACTGGAGATCTTTCCCCGGCAGCGTGAGCTTCCGCACGAGCAATTCATCTCGAAGTCCTGAGCGACTTCGCAGGTCGCGTAGTCGTAGGTGACCTCGGAGCCGGCCTCGATGTCCCGTCTTGCGACCAGGGTCGTGCTGCCGTCCCACCAGAGATTGGGGTCGCAGGAGTGGTTCATCTCGCGCGAGAGGCCCTCGGGAAGTGAATAGCGGTCGACCCCGCACTGGAATCCATACCAGTCGAAGGCCTCGCGGCGTTCCGCGTCCCACGACTCGACCTCTGCCCAGGTATAGGTCGGCTCGTCGAGGATCCACACCACCTCGCCGGCCTCGATCTTTCGCGTCGCGACGAGCGATACGCCGTGTATCGATCCGTCTTCGCGGGCTACGATTGCGGGGTGCAGCATGCGAGCTCGCTCCTCGAAGCCTGAAGCTCGATAACCATCTTCAGCGTACTCTACGACTCGATCCTACAGCTCGTGATAGAGCCAAGGCGGGCCTGACCATCGGAACGCATCGAGGCCACCGCGGTCGTGATGGAGC